>JBFMDH010000048.1 GCA_040754075.1 Acidobacteriota bacterium | reverse complement strand
GGTTCGCTCAAGCGGGCGAATCGAGGTCATCGTAGTTTCTCCTCTCAAGGGTTTACCATTCTTGAAAAGGATAAAGCCGCGATGGCCTTTTATGCATTTTCAAAGATCAATTTTGTCCTGTACTAAGCTTTATGAATATTAAATGCCTTTTTAACCGCGCATTGGTCGAGTTTTGGTTTGCGCCGTCCATTGCTTACCCATTCATAAAAAAGCGTGAATTCAAAACTGAAATTATGCGTTATTTTTCACGACCTGACCAATTCAAGTCGAAATTTTTCGCATCACTGAGGATAAAACGCCATCAAACTTGAGAATAAGCTGATCAAAATGACTGGCTTCTAATTTGCTAACTAATGACTTGAATCGACCCAATGGTGTTGTTTGATTTATCAGCGCGAGGTGAGATTATGTTGAAACAACTCTGTGTTCTAACCTTTGCCATTTTAATTCTTATCAATTTACCCTTCACATCAGCCGCACCGCTTAAACTAAAAACCGATTCCAATTTGAATGCAAATTCCTGCATTGCCTGTCACTCAACGACCTTTTCGCCAACTGAATTGGGCAATAAATATCTGGAATGGCATTTTTCCGCCCATAAAGATAAAGGCGTCAGTTGCGACCAGTGTCACGGCGGCAACCCGAAGGCTATGGGAAAGGAAAAATCTCATGAAGGAATGCTTCCGGCGCAGGAATTAACCAGCAAAATCAATCAATGGAATCAACCTGAAACCTGTGGCAAATGCCACCGCTCAACGGTTAAGGCTTTTGTTGAGAGTAAACATTATCAGCGATTGAAATCCTCTGAAACCGGTCCCTCCTGCGCTACCTGTCACGGGCATATGGGGGCATCGGTAATCTACTCTCCGTCGGAAATCGCCAACCTGTGTGCCAGTTGCCATTCGACTATTAATGGAGTTTCGCCTACGCGACTTGATATTTCAAAGCGTGCCCGTTCGGTGATGGAATCTTTGCAACGAACCGATTACCTGGTCAGTTGGGCGAATTTATTACTGATGCGTGCCAAAGAGCGTAAACAATCGGTAAGTGCCGAGCAGGAGGAAATGAAAACCATTAATTCCGCAATGAAGGCGGCGCTTGATGAGTGGCATTCGTTTGATTTGAATAGTGTCGGAGACAGATATGATGTGATTTTCGATCAGGCGAGAATTTTGAAAGAGAGGCTGGCGAAAAAAAATTAAGCAGTTTTGCGAAACCCGAAATTATCTATTGAACTCACCGCTTGAAAATTCTCAACTTGGGCGTGCTATAATCTCACGCGGTTTGGGTTCCGCTTTCCTCTCCAGGTGAATGCGAACAGATTTGAATAAACTACCCCAAACAGAACACGGCTAGTGAGGATGTTGTCATGCATAAGTTTTTGCGTTTCGTTTCCCCGGTTCTATTAATTTTTTGCCTGATAGTTGGCAATTCGCAGGCAATGATAAAAAAATCGAGTGCGGCGAAAAACTCGAAACAGAAGAAATCAACTCAGAGCAAATCAAAAAAAGCTGCCAAAGGTTCTGCAAAAAAAGTCAGTAAAGCAAAGAGCCGGTCAACCCGGCGTCGAGGGGTGACGGTTGCGAAAAATCAGACGCGGTCAAAAACCAGCGGCGACGAAAATGATGGCAATCGAGTCGCGTCAAGCACCTCCGAAAAACCCCTGACACCCGAACAGACAAAAAATTACGATTCACCCGAAGAGCCGGATGAGAATCAGGCGAGTCAAGCCCCGGCAATCCGCCCGGTCATCTCTTCGATTCCCACTGAACGAGTCGCCGAAATCCAATCGGCGCTGATTAAAAATGGTTACTTGCAAGGTGAGGCGACCGGCGTTTATGACGAAACCACCAAAGCCGCAATGAAAAAATATCAGGTTGCCAATAACCTTCAAGCCACCGGCTTACCCTCAGCCCATGCATTAAAACGGTTAGGTGTCGGTAAACGCGGCTACAGCCTGAGCCAGGTGCCAGTGAAGACCAAATCAGACGCTCCTAAAGAACCGCCGCAGGAATAACACCGGCGAAGGGGAAATTTCGATTAACCGGTTAATCCACCAATCGCGGAGCTTTACTATTTGGCATTAACGATTGTCTGCGTGATTTTATTTGCCGATTGTTTGATATCCGGCGCAATAAAAATTATTTTTCAAAAGTCGTATCATAAACTTTACCTTCAGCCATTCTTCCAAATGAGTAAAGCGCAACTGCAAGTTTCCGAAACAGTTTCGTAATCAGTTTAGAAGTAACTGGGACTTATCGATTCAGATGGCGCGCAAATAGAGGCAATCTTTCATGTAATATGGAAAGGGACATTGATTTTAGTATTGATTTCAGACCTGGGAAAGAACCAAATTAGTGGGCATGGAGAAATTTAATTATGTTTTATAAACTTAATAAAATTATTCTGCTTTGGGGTTGTTTTATACTCATTCTAGGAAACCAATCTCTAGGAAAACCGCATATAGAATCAAGCATTAAACCTAAAGATAAATTAATTCCTTTGCAACTATGGTTACAAGATGAGATGGAACGAAAAAATGCAAAAAGCCAATTAATTAAACTCGGTAAGAAAGCTATTCCTTCCCTAATTAGCTTGCTTGAAGAATTATGTTGTAGTCACAAAAAAGCATATATTCTTGGCAGAGAGGACGAAGGACAAAGGGCATGGAAAGATTTAATAGAGGCAATGCATACGCACAACCAACGCCAAATAACAAAAGCCCAAACAAAACTTAGAAGAGTAGATATAACTCAAAGATTGGAAAATGATGTCATAGAAATCTTAGGGAAATTAAAAGCAACAGCAGCTATTCCCCAATTAATTATTTTGATGAATTCAGATATAGTCCTAACAAAGGTATATTGGAATCAGTCAATGCGAGCCTTAATTGATATTGGTACTTCATCAATTCCATATCTTATTGACACACTCGAAAAAGCAGAGGCACAACTAAAAATTTTAGAAAGCCGGAATTTATCGTTGGTTGAAAAAGATAACCAACAAAGCGAGATACATTCAGCTAACAGAGTGCAAAAAAGGGCGGCAATGGTACTAGCTGCAATAGGAGACGAACAGGTAACCCCTGTTTTAGAGCGTGTATCTCAAGAAATCAAATTTGTGAATTTAGATATAACACCTGAAATAATAGAATTAAAAAATAAACTACGCGCAAAAAAAATTCCGCCAATTAAGGGAGGGTAACGGATTTTGATGGTATGAAGCAGACATCTCCAGTCGAGATTAATTTAAACTGAGTTACGCGACTTCGTATCAATACAATCAAGCGGGGCAAGCCGCGAAATTGACCTACCCATCGGGCTATTATTATTTCATCAATCACGACAACAAAGGACGAGTCGTGTCACTGAGCCAGACGCAAGGGCAGAACAACGGCAGCGATTATTTGAACAATGTCAGTTACAGCATCGCCGGACAAGTGACCGGCTTGGGCTTAGGTAACGGGGTGACAGAAAGCTACAGCTATTCAGCAGACCGCTTGCAACTCGTCAGTCAGACGGCAACGAAGGGCGCGACCTCGTTGATGAACTTGACCTACAATTATTCGGCATCGGCGGGACAAAACGGCGTGGGGTCAACGGCAGGCAACAGCGGACAGTTGATGTCAATCAGCGGGTCAATTAATTCTACGACCGAGAGCGCGGCGTACACCTATGACAATCTCGGCAGACTTGTTACCTCGAATCAAACGACCAATTCAGTGAGCGCGCAACGACGATTCGTGTACGACCGTTGGGGCAATCGGACATCGGTTTATGATGCCACGAGCGGGGGTAATCAAATTCAAGCCATTTCGTTGACGCAATCGGGCGGCGTGCCCAACAACCGCATCACCTCAGTGACCAACAACGGCGGCAGTCCAGCGAATTATGCGTATGACGCGAATGGCAACGTGACGAACGACGGCGTCCATTCGTATGCGTATGACGCCGAGAATCGGGTCGTCAGTGTGGATTCGGGGACGACCGCGACTTACGCTTACGACCATCAAAATCGCCGAGTGAAAAAGACGGTGGGCTCAAGTGTGACGCATTGCGTCTGGCAAGGCGGACAAGTTCTTGCTGAACATAACGGCTCATCGGGGGCGTTGCTCATCAACTACACTTATGGGGTCGGTCGCCTGCTTAACAAGACCGAATCGGGAACGACGCGCTATTTCTTGAGTGATAAATTAAGCGCGCGAGTTGTTCTTGATACCAGCGGCAATGTGGTTGGGCGACAATCTCATCTGCCATTTGGTGAAGACCTCAACACCAGTGGCTCAACCGACAAACACAAGCTGACGAGCTATGAAAGGGATTCTGAGACGGGTAATGACTACGCGGTTAATCGGGGGTACGTTTCAAATATTGGCAGGTTCAACCAAGCCGACCCTTATCGGGCAAGTAGCGGGGCAGACAATCCTAAAAGCTGGAATCGGTATGCCTATGTGCAAAATAATCCCGTAGGGCTGATAGACCCTTCAGGTTTATTGATGGAAGAACCGGAGAGCAGGTTACGCTATTGGGATTGTTGGATTACGACGGGACTGACTCAGGATTATGTTGCTGGGGAATTTACTGGATACTGGAGTCCAGGGATTACCTCAATCGGCTGTAACCCACCCACCAACCTTGCGGATTCTCGTAGTAGTGGTGTTGAGGAAAAGAAAGAATATTGTCAAATAACGATTAAATTTAAGGTTGTTACTACAAGTTCTTCAAGTTCGGGAGCAATTGAGTATGGCAGAGTTTTTTACCATGCATATGTTTTGACTCAAACTGTTGACGAAAATGGTATGCCATTACAGACCCACCCGAATTTTTATCGTGGGGGCCATCAGGTAAAAATCCAATGGATTCCTATTTAGTTGCGCAAGGCGGGTTTTATACTGAAAATACAGTTGATTACCCAAAGCCTAATGAAACTCCACATAAGGCGTTTTCTTTGCCTTTGAAAGAGGGGGCATGCCAAAAATTTTTTGATGGTGCTTTTACCCGGGTAATGAATTGGCTTAATGGGAAAAAGGTAACTTATAATCCCCTACTTGGTCCAAACAGTAATTCTTTTGCTTACACACTTCTTCATTTTACTGGAATTTCATCAGAAATTTCTCCCAAGGATATTAGGGGTTTATTAGGCGATAATGGGGATTTACCAGGGTGGGGAATAGATCTATATACTTTGTATCGATAGGAATATTCTTCCCAAATTTGAGCGAACTATTAATTTTACTGTTGAAATAGGGGTAGTGGAACCCAAACGGTTTTTTGTTGAAAAGATCATTTTCAGAAAGAATCCTGATTTTTTCAACTACCCTTTTTGAAACGGCTAGGGCTTAATCTGATTAATTTTTTCAGCCGCTACATAACATGTACAAGTAGTTTTTTAGGAGGTTAAAATATCCATGAGAATTAAAACTTTCGTTTTACTAATATCTTTTTGTATCCTACCCTTTTCAGCATCAAAAATATTTTGTCAATCTGCTAAAGTGCGATTACTTGAGGATCAAAAAGCAATGAAAAGAGAAGTGCTAAAAAAAATTCCAGTTCAAAGTGATTTAAAAAATGCCTGGGATGTCATGAAAAATAGCGGTTTTACCTGTTCAGATCGGAAAAAAAGTTCGGTTTCTGAATATGATTCAAAGGGCAGACAAATTGTGCATCAAAATCAAGATTTTTTAATATGTAGTTTTACTAAAAAAGTTTCATTATATGTAAATCAGAATTGGAGTATAGCTATTGTTTATATTAACGAAAAGGTGACAAATATTTTTGTACATATATCTTTAACTGGACTTTAAACTTACCATTCAAACGGCGTATGCGGGATTAACCGTCACTGTCACCGATCAAGTCAATCGTCAAATCAAACGCGAGAGTGATTCGCTCGGTCGGCTCATCAAAGTGACGGAACAAGACGTGACGACCGGCACACTCAATCAGGAGACCAGCTATTCCTACAACCTGCTCGATAAACTCACCGGCGTCAATCAAGGCAATCAAACGCGGGCGTGGAAGTACGATGATTTGGGGAGACTCCTGTACGAACGCATCCCCGAACAAACGGCTTCGATTGACGACGGCACGGGGACGATGTGGACAGCGAAATATGTTTACAATCAATTCCATCAAGTCACCTCGAAGACCGATGCCCGTGGCGTGGTGACGAATTACAGCTATGACGGTTTGAATCGTTTAGGGCAGGTGAGCTACAACGTCGGCTCAACGGGTGTACCGGCGACCCCACAAGTCGCGTTCAATTACGACACCACCCAAGGCAATTTGATTAACGGCTTGCTGACGAGCGTAGTGGTTGACAGCGTATGAAAATGGCTTACAACGGAGACCGATTTTTTGTGTAAATTTGTTGTCCGGCAAAATGATTGACGCAAAAAATCAGCCTCCTACCATCCTTTATTACTTCCCGCCGCCGATTCGTAAACGCATACCGGCGCGGAAATTCAGTTTGTTTGCCGGATAGCCTAAAATCTCTTCATACTTTTGATTCAACAAATTCTCAATTCGTAAAAATGCTGTTAAGCGATTGTTGATTTTGTATGAACCGGCGAGATTCAATTTCACATACCCATCATTGAAAATCGGTAGCCCGGACGCCAGAAACCGCGCTCCCGAAATCGGGTCGAGGTCGCGGCGTTTGCCGACTATCGCGCCATCGAATGATAAATCGAAGCGGTTGCCAATCCAGTTGATTTCAAATGCGCCGGAATGTTTTGGGCGTCTGAGCAACGCTAATCCGACTTCGTTCATAGCGGTTGCTGATTTTTCCAGACGCGAACGTAAATAGGTATAACTTGCGGCTATTTGTAATTTCAGCGCCGGGCGCAAGGCACTAATGAGTTCCAATCCCCGAGCCGAGGCGCGGTCTTGATTGACGAAATTGGTTAAACGTCCATTCGGAAGCTGGATTGCGCCAAAGGTCAACGGATCAAACACGAAAACAATCTGGTCACGGAATCGATTGTCAAAATAGCTGGCTTCAAGGCTTGCCCGGCGATTAAAAAATTCCTGCACGATGCCCGCATCAAAACTGACAGCACGTTCAGGTTTCAAATCGGGGTTGCCGAGAAAAAATATACTGGGACTGAAGGCTTCCACCAATGATGGTTCTTTAATACCAGTCCCGAAACTGCCCTTCAATCGCGTTGCCCCCCATACGCCGTCTTGTTGACGCCGCATCAGAAACGATAGCGCCACTTTGGGATTGGCTTTCACGCCGAACCCGACATCTTCGACAGGCGCTGAATTCCCTAAACCTGACAATGCCTCTTGCAAATCCTTCGGGACATCGCCGCTATTTCTTTCCAGGCGCACCCCTGCGGTGATAAATAATCGCTCCAACAACGACAACTGGTCTTGAACATACAATCCGAGATTATTTCTGGTGGGCGATACGCGAGAGAAATCATCTGTAAATACTGCCGCTTCATGTTCGACATCCAAGCCGGCGGTTAAAACATTTGTCGAAGAGAGCGCGGCAATCGTCTGATATTGAAAGCCCAGGCGTTTTTGATGGTCACGAAAGCTGAACGCAAAATCATTTCCGAATGAACCGGGTGGAAACGGCGGCGTATCCGGTTGGAATAAATCCTGAGCTTTCGGGTCGAAGCTATGGGTTTCAAATTCCGAAAAAATAAATCTCGCCGTTTGATACCAACGAGAGGTGGTGCGATAGTCCAATGCTCCTGATAGCGCGATGTCGTGGTGTTTTTGTCGCTGGTCGGGGTCAGCAAATAGCCTGCCTACCGCATTGGGTACGCCGAGCGTCGTGTTGTTCACTCGCGATAAAATACGCAGGTCGGCTTGGGGATTTAATTTAAAGCCGAGATTAACTGATGCCGAGCGATTGATGAAATCCGCATTGCGAAATTGTCCGTCGGTATTCTGGTAAGCCAAACTCGAGGTGTAATCAAACCAACGGGTCAATCCCGAAACCAAAAAGTTTTCCCGGTGATAATTTAAATTTCCACCTTCGCCGGAAAGTTCTACTTCAGGGGTTGTAGTGGAACCGCGTCGAGTTATCAATTGAATCACCCCGGTCATGGCATCCGAACCGAAAAGCGCGCTACGGGGTCCGCGAACGACTTCAACCCGCTCTAAATTTTCCGGTGTTAAAAAAGCAAAATCATAAAGCCCACCGGCAGCGTTCACCGGCACCCCATCAATTAATACTTTGTTGTAATCGGATTCTCCGCCCCGAATGAAAATGCTGGTGATAGCGCCGCGCCCGCCGCTTTGGGCAACTGTCAAACCGGGAACGAGCCTCAAGGCTTCGGATATTTGCGAATTGTGCTTGCGCTCAAAATCATTGGCGTTAATGACCGCTGTCGAACCGGTCAGTTCATCGGCGGGAGTCGGTGTGCGAGTCGCTGTCACCACAATATTTTCATCCAATGCCGCAACTTTTAATTCGACCTGAATCGTTTTTTTCTCGCCTCCAACAATTTCAATCAGGGGTTTGTCAGGCTGAGAAAAGCCTTTTGCCTCGACATACAAATAATATTTCCCCTCGCTGACAACCATTGAAAAACGCCCGTCATTATTGGTTTTTGTCTGATAAGCGACAACCCCGGAAGCATCTCGTAATTTTACCGAGACCTCTGCCAGCGTTGCGCCGGATTGATCATTTACGACGCCTTCTAGTCGACCGGTCGGTTCGGAAGCCAAAGCTATCGGGTTAATGGAATGAATGAGCAATAAAAGCACGAAGAATAAGCGGTATTGAAATTTGCAGAAATGCGGTACACGTGGAGCGGTTATTTTTTCTTTCATAAACTTTCTCCTTTTCCTCGAAAGAGTTTGAGTTGGAGATTGCCGCGCAGGTTTCCTGACTTGATGCCAGTCCGTTAATCAATCGGTAATTCCCGGAAATAAATATTTCCCTACCACCTGCTGAATAACGAAAACCTACTCCAACACCTTCCCGCTCAACCTTGAGCAGTGGTTGATTGTGAAGATTCACAATCGGTTGGTTCGTTGCAAAATACAGTTGCGGGACAGTGACGGATTCACACCGCCTTCCCTGCAACGACAATCCGGGTTAATAAAGAACCAGTAACTTTCTTCACCGCTGATGATGAAGAACGGTAGAACGATTTTGTGCAGAAGCGATGGTGATTCTCGGCAAACCGCTCAACGGGTTTTTATCGATGAATAAATTTGCTCCGAATAAAACGGATAAATTTTCTTCGTTCATCACCTCGCAAGGGTTGCCAAACGCCAACACTTCACCGGCTTTCAGCAACAAAGCTTGAGTTGAAAATTCCGCTGCCAGGTTTAATTCATGAGTCACCACAATTGCGGCAATCCGGTCTTCAACGGTTAATCGCTTCACCAACTCAAAAAGTTTTACCTGATGGGCAATATCGAGATTGGCGACCGGTTCATCAAGAACCAGAATTCGCGGGCGAATAGCTAAAGCGCGGGCAAGCATCAGACGTTGACGTTCGCCTCCCGAAAGTTCGTTCATCAAACAGGCAGACAGATGTGTGGTTTCGGTTAAATCCATAGCGCGCTCGGCTTCACGAATATCCTCGTCGCTTTCAAAGCCGATGAGATTGCCATAAGCGAATCGACCCTGGAGAACGAATTCCGTTGCGGTTATCGGAAATTTTAAGGTGGTATCCTGGGGAACATAACCAATGAGTCTGGCGAGTTTTTTCCCGGACAATTTGGCAAGTTCCCTGCCGTCGATTTCGACTTTGCCGGTCTGCAATTTTTGCAAACCGACAATAATTTTTAACAGCGTACTTTTTCCCGCGCCATTTGCGCCGAGAATGGTAATCAAATCCCCATCAAAAGCTGATAAGGAAACCGCATTTAAAATCGGTTTTGAATATTTAAATGACAGATGCTCCACATTCAAAAGCGGTCGATGAGGGTTCGCTTCAGTTTGGCTAATGGCGTATGGGGGATGAAAATTTTGATACTTCATTGAAACTGCCTTTCATTTGCGTGGTGAATACCAACCGACAACTCGTTTTTAATTCGCCTTTCTTAATAAATAGACAAAAGCGGGCGCGCCAATCATTGCCGTGACCACGCCAATATGCAGTTCTCGTGGTGCAATAAGGGTGCGCGCCAGGGTATCGCCAAGCAATAAAAATATTGCTCCGGTTAATGCCGATGCAGGAATCACCAGACGATTATCGCTGCCCATTACCAGGCGGACGGCGTGCGGGATAATCAACCCCACAAATCCGATGACGCCGCTTACGGCAACAGCGGCTCCGGTTATCAAAGAAGAAGCGACGAAAACCGTAATTTGTACGCGCTTCACATCAACCCCCAGGGTGCGCGCTTCATCTTCGCCAACCATCAATAAATTCAAACTTCGGGCGTGCAGAAAAATCACTGAAATGCCGGTTAAAATAAATACACCAACCACCGGTAACAATTTCACATCAGTTCCCAGATAACCGATGAGCCACGAAAACACACTTTGCAGCCGCGCACCGGAAGCCACCGTCAGTAAAAATATTACCGCCGAAGAGAGAAAGCTGTTGACAATCACTCCGGCTAAAATCAAACGTTCGGTTGTCGCTCCACGATGCGCCTGCCCCAGATAATAGACCAGCCAGATGGTAAGGCTTGCGCCAATGAAGGCGGCAAACGGTCTGGCAATTAATAATCGTTCCGCAAAAACCGTCGCCGCGATTGCCCCTAAGGCTGCTCCGGTCGAAACGCCAAGAATATATGAATCAGCCAGCGGGTTTCTTAACAAAGCCTGATAGGCAGCCCCGGCAACCGATAACGCCGCGCCGACGATGATTGCCAGAATAATTCGCGGGAATCGGATTTCAGCAATGATGGTTTGATACTCTTCCGAAATCTCGGTTGTCCCCCCAGTCAATTTGGCAAAAAGAATTTTAAAGATGCTAAGAATGCCAATCGATTCACTTCCCACAGCCATCGCAAACCCTGCAACCAGTAGCAAAACACAAATCAAAACAATCAGCGTCATCACCAGTTTATGTTTGGTCAGCCGCAATTTTGAAATAGTTGCGCCGGTTGCCGGTTCAGTTGTTGATTGGGTTTCTTGCATCGGTTTCACTTTGAATTGATTTTTGCAGCCATATCTTCCAGACCATCGACAATACGTGGTCCGGGTCTCAGCAACAGATCATCATTGATATGAAAAACTTTACCATTTCGCGCCGCCGGAGTTTTCTGTAATCGCGCGGGTAATTTCTCGTCCCCCGCCTGTAAAAAAATCACCTCCGGCTGCCTGGCGATAACCGTTTCCAGACTGTATTGCGGGTAGTCAGCCGATTCATCCCTTGAAATCGAAATGCCCCCCGCCTGAGTAACCAGATCGTTGATGAAACTTTTCCCGCCAGCAGTAATCAGTGGTTCAGCGCCCAGCATGATGAAAACCTTTGGTGGTTTATCAGCTTGAATGCGTGAATGAACCAGCGCAATGCGGGCGCGAAGGGTTTCGGCTAATTCCTTGCCTTGCGCGCTCGCGCCTGAAATTTCACCTAATCGTTGAATTGAATTGATGGTTTCTTCCAGGGTGCGCGGGTTATTCACGTAAACCGGAATGCCTGCCTCTTCGAGCAATTTGACGAACACTTCAAGTTGGCTTGAGGTGGAGATAATCACCAGGTCGGGTTTGAGCGCGATAATTCTTTCGAGGTTCGGGCGCAGGGTATCGCCAACTTTCACTTTGCTTTTAGCTGCCTGGGGATAATCACAATAACTGGTTACCCCGACAACCTTTTCATCCACCCCAAGCGCAAAAAGGGTTTCAGTTACTGAAGGAGCCAATGACACGATTCTCTGCGGATTGGCAACAACATGAAGGGTTCGCCCTAACTCATCGGTGATGGTTATCTGATTGGTTGATTTTTCCGGCTTGGTAATACAGGCGGCACAAAACACCATTGCCATGAAGATTGCAAAAACCCGAAGTTTAGTTTGACCGGCTATTAAATTGAATATCTTGTATTGCAAACAAAAGGCTCCTGCCAACGCTTCGCGAAAGAAGGTCTGGCAGGAGCCTGAAATCAGTAAACTTGCCGGTGTGCCCTGCTCTCTCGTGCGAAGAGCGAAAAGGTAAGCATTCAGGCAGGTCTCCTGACTTAACCTTGGGGCAGTTCATTACTGAACGACCCATTCCAACCGCCTTCCCGAGATCTGCTCAGTGGCAATGGGTTAGAATTTTTCCGGTATTACAGTGGCGCGACCGCGCGGGATTTGCACCCGACTTCCCTATTCTCCCGGTTCTCAACGAACCAGGCACCTGAAAAACCATTGACTCAAACAACCAATTTGAAAAAGCACCCTAGCACGCCGGTTGATTCGCCGTCAAACCGCTTCAATTCCTGCTTGACATAAAAACCAATCCAAAATAAAGTACGGACGTTCGTTTTTCTTAGGAGCTCTCTTCATGCCAAAACTTGGCGCTGAAGTTATTGAAGAAAAAAAGCAGCGAATCGAGGATGCCGCCAAAGACCTGTTCATCAAACAGGGTTTTCATGCGACATCCATGCGTGACATCGCTGCTAAAGCCGGGGTTTCTCTTGGAAACCTTTATAATTATTTCAAGACCAAGGAATCGATTCTCGAATCCATCATCGCGAAGTACCTGGTGCTGATTGATGAGCGGTTGAAAAATATTTTTCAGGAAATCGAAGAGCCATTGTTACCGGAAAATCTCCTGTTATTTGGTAAACGGATAAAAAGCGTGGTTGATGTTCATCATGATTTCTGGTTGTTGATGTATATAGATGTGCTGGAATTTCAAAATCAACATTTCAGAAAAATGTTCGATGGGTTGGCAAAAAACCTGCAACGACAATTCAATCGCCACTTCTCTGCGCTCAAAAAGCATCGCGCCTTACACAAAGGCATCGACCCGGCGGTGGGATTTACGGCAATCTATATGCAATTTTTCAACTATTTTCTGGTTGAAAAACTATTCGGTGGCAATCGCCATTTCGGGATGAGCGATGAAAAAGTGATTTCCACACTGACGGAAATCTTTTCACGCGGGATGCTCGAACCCGATGGCATTTCACGTTTGCGCGCAAAACCGGCGCGTGCGAAACCCAGACCCGCGCGCAAGCTCTCTAAACTGTCAAACTAAGCGAAACCCATAAGCCGACGTTTGATATTCGCATAAAATCAATTTGAACGAACGTTCGTTTTTATTATTTGCATAAAAGACGGACGTCCGTTTTTATAAAAACCAAACCATTCCCCAAGGAGAGGACTCTATGAAACCGATTAGACACCTGGCGGCTTTTTTGATGCTTTGTTTAACCATTTTACCAACCGTTTCGCTGGCACAAACCCCGACCACCGGGCGCATTGCCGGAACCGTAAAAGACCAGACCGGTGCCGTCCTATCCGGCGCAGAGATTATGGTCACCAATCAAGCGACCGGCATTGAACGAAAAATCACCACCGACGATGCCGGAACCTATTCCCTGCCGCTCTTGCCTCCCGGTGAATATCGCGTCACCTTTCAGGCAAACGGTTTTAAAAAATCAATTTTCGATAACATCAAAGTGGTGATTACCGAAACCACTTCGCTGAATGCGGTTTTACAAGTCGGCGCGATTTCCGAAGAAACCGTCAACATAAACGCCGCAGCGCCGCTCGTGCAGCAGGAAGGCGCGCAACTCGGTCGGGTCATCGATTCGCGCACGGTTTCGGAATTGCCGCTCGCCACGCGCAATTTCACACAGATTCTCGGACTCTCACCGGGTGCCGCCACCTACTTGCCGGATAACACCTCGGTCGGGCGCAATTCGCAGAATATTTCCGTTAATGGCGCGCGCGTCACCAATAATAATTTTCAAATCAATGGCGTTGATGCCAATTCGATGGGAACCAACTCTGCGCCGTCACTGGCTGTACCCGCACCCGAAACCATTCAGGAATTCAAAGTGCAAACCTCGCTTTATGACGCAACCTTCGGTCGTTCGGGCGGCGGCAATATTCAGGCGGTCACGAAAAGCGGGTCGAATGATTTTCACGGAACCGTGTATGAGTATTTCCGCAACCAGGCGTTAAATGCCAATAATCCGTTTTTACAAGCCGCCGGGGTTGACCGCCCCGAACTCAGCCGTAACGTCTTCGGTGGAACGCTTGGTGGAAAAATCGTTAAGGATAAAACTTTCTTCTTCGCATCTTACCAAGGGACCCGCGAAAAAAACGGCGCGTCCATCATCAACAGTCTATCCTCCAACATTCTCGTCGCGCCGGGGCTCACAGATGACCGGTCGGAACGCACCTTGTTAAATACCTTCAAACCGACATTGCCGACCGGTCAACTTGCCACATCAATCAATCCGACGGCGCTCGCCTTGCTCAATGTAAAACTAGGGAGCGGGCAATATCTTATTCCCACACCGCAAGCCAATGGTCGTTATTCGGGTTCGACGCCTTCCGAATTCGATGAAAATCAATTCAATGCCAATCTTGATCATCGGTTGAGTGAAAAGAATTCACTGGCGATCAAATTTTTCTTCTCAAATGCGCCGCAGACGCTCGTCTTACCGAGCTTTTTAGGCGGTGGACCAAATGTCCCAGGGTTTGGCAATCTGCAAAAAAATAATAACCGGTTGATTGTCGTGCAAGATGTTCATGCCTTCAGCCCCACATTCATCAATGAAGCGCGATTCGGATACAACTTCATCCGCGTCGATGCCTTTCCCGAAGAGCCTGTGAATGATTCGGATGTCGGGATTCGCAGGGCTAACGCAGATGCCTTTCCGGGTTTACCGTTGATTCGTATCGCTCCGGCTGCCGGCGGTGTAGTCATCGGAACTTCGCCGACCATCGATGTCAAAGCCACTGCGCCTTCGACAACCTTTGCCGATACCCTTACCCTGATTCGCGGCAAACATAACCTCCGCACCGGCGCGGAAATTCGCTACAACGAAAACAATTATGTGCTCAATTTCTTCACTCGCGGACAAATTGATTTTCTCAATTTCAACAATTTCCTGACCGGCAATACTTTCGTCACAATTTTTGGCAGCGGTGTCGGAAACCGCAGCCTGCGTTCAACCGATTACAATTTCTTCGTTCAGGATGATTGGAAATTATCACCGAATCTAACGCTGAATCTCGGCGCGCGCTATGAACTCGACTTACCGCCTTATGATACACGCGGACGCATTGCCACCTTTGACCCGACGCTCTATCAACCGCGTCCGCTGGCAATTGGCGGGGTGCCGCTTGGTCCGCCGATTGGCGGCTTTGTGCAAGCCGGAAATGTCATCAGTCAATATGATGTTGCCGATATTCCCAATGTAGATAAGCGGGTGCTTCATAGCATCGACCCGAATAACTTCGCGCCGCGCATCGGCTTTGCCTATTCGCCGCTCGATTCAAACCGCCTGATTTTACGCGGTGGATACGGTGTGTTTTATTCGCGTACCTCATTTCAATACATCACCCTGAATGTGATTGCGCCACCAACTTATGTCTTCGGGGCAAGAATCGGAGCGCCGGTTGCTGACCCATTCTTTGCCGCGCCAACTCAGAATCAATTTCCGACTCTGGTTCCCGGTGTGGCACTTTCAGGGACGCTGTTTGACCGGGGTATTCGCACTCCTTACCTGCAACAATTCAATTTCAACACTCAATACGAGGTCGTGAAAAATTTGCTGCTGGAAGTCGCTTATGTTGGAACGCGCGGCAGTAATCTGTTCCGGCAAATTGCCATCAATCAAGCATCGCTGGCATCCGTGCAAAACCCCATCACCAATGCAGTCACGGGCGCAGTCATCACCACCAACACGCCGGCAAATGCTGCTTTACGAGCGCCGTTTCAAGGAACCTCTATCAATGGCTTTTTTCAGAATCAATCAACCGCGCAATCGAATTACCATGCGTTACAGTCCAGCCTGACCAAGCGGTTTTCAAATGGATTGCAATTCCTGGCGGCTTACACCTATGCCAAATCAATTGATAATGCCTCCGGGCAAGGTGGCGGTTCAGGGGTCGGTGGGGTAGTAAACCCCGGCGCAGTAGGCGAAACCAGCCCGATACTGGGAAACCAGCGCAACAACCGCGCCAATCGCGGCGTCTCGGATTTTGACCGCACACACCGCCTGGTGGTGAGTTTTATTTATGATTTGCCGATTCCGGGATTTGCTGAAAACAGTGCTGCCGGACGAATGCTTCTGGGTGGCTGGCAAGTCGCAGGCATCGTCACTTCAATGTCGGGTTTACCGATTGACATCACCGATACCGGAGCCGGTTCTTTCTACGGAATTGCAGGAGGCAGCGCGGCACTTGCCAGACCGAACTGGGCGAACATCGGCGACCATAAGAGCGCGCTTTTTTCCGCTCCTGCGGGTTACTATTTCAATCCGTTTGCTTTCGCGCGCCCGGTGGTTCAAGCCGGTCAAGTGATTCCCAGTTCCGGTGGAGCAGCCGTCGCCGGAGCCGTTGGCACGGATTTTGGAAATGTCGGGCGAAACGCTTTACGCGGGTTCAGTCAAAACAATGTGGATTTTTCAATCATTAAAAAAATCCGCGTCACCGAATCCAAAAACATCGAACTCCGCGCAGAATTCTTTAATCTGTTCAATCAGGTGAATTTTGCTAACCCGATAAGCGACCTCAATGCAGTCGTGGCATCGGGTGGCAGCCTGGACGCGAATGGCAATATCATTAATCCGGGTTCATTCGGTCGGATTATTTCAACCAGTAACAACCCGCGAATCATTCAACTGGTGTTCAAGTTTAACTATTAATCATTAAACAAAAGGTGAATGAGCATGATTTAATTGTCACGGTTCATTCACCTTTTTGAGGTCATAAAATGATTGATCAATTTGCCGATGTAAACGGAATCGAATTGCACTATGTTGAATACCCGAACCAGGGAAAAAAACTTTTATTGTTTCCGGGTCTTACGGCAAACGCCCATTGTTTCGACGGATTATTGCAAGCCGGGTTGAATGAGCATCTGCATATTCTGGCGCTTGATTTACGCGGTCGCGGGTTATCGGAAAAACCTGCGAGCGGCTATTCAATGGCTGACCATGCGCAGGACATCATTCAGTTGCTTGATGCGCTCAACCTTGAAAGGGTTCATATCGGCGGGCATTCGTTTGGTGGATTGCTGACCATGTACCTTGCGGCGCACTATCCTGAACGATTTGAAAAACTCGTCATCATGGATTCTGCTGCAAGGCTGGTGAATGCCAAAGTCATTGAATTGATTCAACCGTCGCTTGCACGTCTTGGGCAAAGATACACTTCATGGGATGAATACCTTGCGATAATAAAAAAAGCGCCCTTTTATGAAGGCTGGTGGGACACGACCATCGAAAGTTATTTTCGCGCTGATATTGAAACCCACCCGGATGGCTCGGTCAATGCCCGGTCGCGTCCTGAAAATATTTTGGAAGCCTTACACAAAGCCCATGCAGAAAACTGGTTTGCTCATTTATCGAAAATCGCACATCCGACGCTTTTATTGCGAGGCATCACAGGATTTGGGTTAAATGATACCCCGCCGATTGTGACGGTCGCGGACGCCGAAGAAACCGCGACCAATCTCCGCGATTGCCAATATGCGGAAATTCCCGGCAATCACATGACCATGCTGTTTGGCGAGGGCGCACAAAAGATGGCAATGGCTATCACCAGCTTTTTAAAATAATTTTGCTGCTTGTCGAATATTTGTTGAACGGTAGCATCTGATTTCTAATTATCAAAAACCTGATATTGCGCACATCCCTGCATTATCAAGTCAGGCAGATCATGTCACGAAATGTAAAACTTATCAGTACCTCAGCATATGTACCGGAAAAAATTTTAACCAATCAGGAGTTGAGCGAAATTCTTGGTGAAGACATCAACGAGTTTGTTTCAAAAGTTGTCGGTATCGAAAAGCGTCATGTCTGTTCAGACACCGAGAGCGCCGCAGATTTGGCTACAGCAGCCGCTTTCAAGGCATTGAAGGATGCCCAACTCGATGCCTCAGAGATTGATTTAATCATTCTCGCAACCGATACGCCGGAATATATTTCACCGGCGACCTCTGTGGTCGTCCAACATCGCCTTGGCGCAACCCATGCCGGTACGTTTGATTTGAACGCCGCTTGTGCAGGGTTCGTCACGGCGCTTGATGTGGCGACGAAATATCTGATTGCCGACCGGGCTTATGAAAATGTGCTGGTCATTGGCGTCTATGCCATGACCAAATATCTTGACTGGACGGATAAAAAGACCTGTACGCTGTTTGCCGATGGCGCAGGGGCGATTGTGTTACAAGCCACCGAAGAAAGTACCGGCTATGTCACCTCGAAACTGGTTGCGGATGGTAGTTTCGCTGAATTCATGGGCATTTATGCAGGCGGAACCCGACAACCAATAAACGATACGGTTTTAGCTCAGGGAAAATTTAATAAACTGCGTTTTCTGCAAAAGTATCCGCCGGAAGTCAATATCAATGGCTGGCAAAAAATTATCAAAGAGACCCTCGAAAAAGCTACGCTTACGCTTGATGATGTGAACTTGTTTTTATTCACTCAGGTCAACCTGAGTACGATAAAAATCGTGCTGGAACAATTAAATGTTCCTTTCTCGCGAACCCACACGATTATGCAAAAGTGGGGATACACCGGTTCCGCCTGTATGCCGATGGTTCTGGATGATGCCATCCGCAACGGCAAATTAAAACGTGGCGATATTTTTTTGATGTGCGCATCGGGCGGCGGATTAAATATGGCTTGCTCGGTTTTCCGTTATTAATCGCCTGAAATTTTATTACCGACCGACAGATATGAAATTTTCTAATATTTATCAATTCATCAACTCTCAGGTTGAAAAGTACGGTAATCAAGCCGTTTTTTACGAGCGTCGTCAAAACACCTGGCAACCGATAACCTGGAATGAATTTTTCACTCATGCGGTTGATTTCGCCTGCGGATTAAAAGCCCTTGGATTCACCGAAAATAACTCGGTCGGTGTTTTCATGAGCAACCGACCGCAATGGGCATATGCGGATGTCGGGACGATTATCGCAGGCGGCATCAGTGTCGGACTTTACCCAACCAGTTCCGCAGAACAGTGTGAATTCATCATCAATCATGCCGATGCCGAGTTTGTCGTGGTTGATAGCAAAGACCGACTGGAAAAAATATTAAGCATTCGCGGTTTGCTTCCGAACCTGAAAAAAATCATTTGGGTTACAGATGAAATAACCGACGACTCGCAAGGTATCACGAGCTTTGACAAACTTCTGGCAATCGGGCGAAATCAAAGCGCGGAATGCAAAAACCGCGTCATTGAATCGGCAACTCAAACCTCCGCCGAAGCCATTGCCATCATGGTTTACACATCGGGAACCACAGGTCAGCCCAAAGGCGCTTGTCTTTCGCATCGCTATGTCATCAACAGCGCCCAATCGGTGGTCGAGTCGCTCAACTTACAAAGCAGCGATACAGGTTTTTCATATCTTCCCTTCTGTCATGTCGCCGAACGCATCGCAGGGTTTTATACACGCCTGTATGCGGGAACCATCGCCTATTTTGTTGATGATGTCGCGAACCTTTATTCCTATATGCTCGAAATCAAGCCGACGATATTTGCCAGTTTGCCGCGTTTCTTTGAAAAGATTCACGCGCGAATTATGGCTGATGTCGAACAATTCCCGGAGGGCGAGCAACAACAATTTATTCATGCTTTACAGGTTGGAAAGATCCTCAGCCGTTTGCAGCAAAACGGTGAACCCGTGCCGCAAGATTTATTCAACCAACACCAAAGAACCTCCCAGCTTCTATCCGAAAAAGTCAAACAATACACCGGAGGCAACATTCGCATGATGACTTCGGGCGGCGCGCCTCTACCGGTAGAAATCGGAGAATTTTTTGATGCGGCGGGGGTGCCGATTCTGGAAGCTTACGGGTTAACTGAAAATGTTTGCGTGGCATTCAATCGCCCGGCTCATCATCGGTTCGGAACTGTTGGCCCGGCGATGGTCGGTTGTGAAATTCACCTCGCCGATGATGGAGAAATTCTCGTGCGCAGCGACATGATGTTCAGCGGGTATTACAAGGAGCCGGAAAAAACCGCTGAAATGTTTAAAAACGGGTGGCTGGTCACAGGTGATTTGGGGGAACTTGATGATCGCGGTTTTTTGAAAATCACCGGGCGCAAAAAAGAATTAATCATCACCTCAACGGGAAAAAATATCGCGCCTCTGGTGCTTGAAAACAGGTTGAAAGAGCATCCGCTCATCAGCCACGCCATGATTCACGGTGACGGTAAAAGTTATCTCGTGGCGCTGATTACCTTGAATCAGATTGAACTCGAAGAATATGCCAAAATAAAAGGCATTGATTTTCAAACTTACAGCGAATTAACCGAAAATCCGGAGGTTCGCTTGCTGATTCAACAACAGGTCGATGCGATAAACTTGCGAGTATCGTCAACCGAGGCGATAAAAAAATTCGTTATTTTAAGCCATGATTTAAGCCTTGAAGCTGATGAAATCACCCCCACCTTGAAAGTAAAACGCAACATTGTAACGATGCGATACAAAGAATTGCTTGTAAGTTTATATCAATGACACATGTGTTGCGAAGATGTAACCGGCAAGCTTTGACAATCTCAAATTGAGGATTTATTCTTAGGGTTCATTCTACCCGTTGAATGCCGCAGACCGGTTGCCCTCTGCGGCTAATTTATTATCAGGAGAATTAAGTTGAGCGAAGCGTATAGACCCATCATTGGAATACCCTGTCGGTATAATTGGAATAATAATTATTACGAGTTGCGCGAAACCTACCCGGAGGCGATTTATGCAGCAGGGGGGACGCCTGTCGTACTTCCGCTCATTCCCGAAATGGATTACATCAACACGATTATGAACCACATTGATGCGATCTGTTTATCGGGTGCTATCAGTGATGTTGACCCATTGCGTTATGGGCATGAGCCGAAACAGGGTTTAGGTCCGGTAGTTCCCAAGCGTGATGACCTCGATTCAATGTTGATGACCGTAGCGGAAGCGCGACGGTTACCGATTCTGGCAATCTGTTTTGGCATTCAATCGCTCAACGTTTATCGCGGTGGAACCTTGATTCAAGACATCGCCACGGAAATCAAAGGCGCGCTCAAACATATGCAGGGCGATTTATTCTACCGTCCGTCGCATTCGGTGACGATTACCGAAGGCTCGCTGCTTGCCAAACTCGCCGATGGCAATAAAACGTTCGTCAACAGCCATCATCATCAAGCGATTGACATCGTCGGCAAAAATCTGGAACCGATTGCCTGGGCAGCCGATGGCATTATCGAAGCCGTGGTTGACCCGCGTCCCGACCGTTTCGTTCTCGGCGTGCAATGGCACCCGGAAGTCGGCTGGCAAAACGATAATCTGTCAAAAAATATTTTTAACCTGTTTATCGAAAAAGCCCGTGAACGACGTAATGAATTGAACAAAGATGCCACTGAAAAAGAGACTGCCACCTCGGCTCGATAAACCAATCGCCTAATTTTGCTGATGAAACCGGGGGATTAAGTAATCAAACTTACGACTCCGGTTTTATTGCTTTTTATCCCGCCAAAAGTCAAACTACGAATCGTTATGACCAAGAAAAATCGTTTCACTCTGGCGCTCCTCTGTACGGGGCATTTTATCAGCGATGCTTATTCAAGCCAGATTTACCCCTTGTTGCCGCTGCTTGGTGAAAAACTGGCGCTTTCAACCGCACAGGTTTTCTGGCTTGCGCCGCTCTATGCCATCACTTCATCAATCTTGCAGCCGGTTTATGGAATTATTTCCGACCGCTATGCCCGACGGTTTTTCGCGGTCTTCGCGCCAACCATCACGGCAGTTTTTGTATCCTTAATCGGACTCGCGCCATCTTATGGAATCTTAATTGTGCTGTTGATCGGCGGCGGATTTGGTATCGGCTCTTTTCATCCGCAATCGGCAGCCATCGCCTCCGAAGCCGCATCTGAACGGCGCAGAATCGGAATGGCGATTTTTTCAGCAGCGGGCACCATCGGTTTTGCTTTCGGGCCATTTATCATCACCCGTTTCGTATCGGCATTTGGATTGGATAAAGCCTATTAC
The DNA here is from genome assembly GCA_040754075.1 of Acidobacteriota bacterium. Lineage (NCBI taxonomy): Bacteria > Pseudomonadati > Acidobacteriota > Acidobacteriota bacterium. The sequence goes on along the minus strand of JBFMDH010000048.1, from coordinate 17,874 downwards.
ACCATGTTTGCAGGCATATTAATGTCTGCGGTGTTATACAAATTTTGCCCGCCACTCTCTGAGCAAAAAAAGGCGGTGACAGTTACACCATCGAATAAAAAAGTAAAATCGGAATTGCTCATCGCTTTAAAAGCCGCGTGGCAACCCTTATTGATGCTTTATCTGATTACGGTGATTCGTTCCGGTTTACAGATGACGACCAATAATTACTTGCCGTTTATGTTAAAAGAGCAAGGCTTTGGGTTAAATCAAATCGGCAATGCCATGACGATTTTTTTAATGGCGGGCGGCATCGGCGGACTGGTTGGCGGCATTCTTGCAGAACGATTTTCGGGACGATTCGTTACCCTGACATCCGGGATACTGGCAGCCCCGTTGATGGTCGGCGCATTTTTAACCACAGGTTTTTTGAGTATGGTTTTGCTCGCTCTCGGCGGGTTCGTTTTATTGTCAACCATTCCGGTTAATGTAGCGATGGCGCAGGAACTCGCGCCTACACAGACCAGTACGGTTTCGGCTTTGATGATGGGCGCAGCCTGGGGAGTGGGCGCGCTTGCGCCTCAGGCGCTTCGTCCGGTTGCTCAAGCACTGGGGTTTCAAAAGGCGTTAATTTACGCCTCTATCGCCACGCTATTGAGTGCGGTTTGCGCATTTTTTTTACCTCGCGAAGAACATTTACAAACGGTCGTTCATGAGGCTGAACCGGTTATCGCGACCGGTGATTGATATTGCGTCAATCAATGAATCGTTACTTGCAACCATTCTCATTCAAAAGCTGTTTGCGCCAATGACGCCAAACGCGCCTTCATCGAAATCGCATCTGTAGCCATTTGAGGTGATGGCTTTGCCGGATGCGGTAATTTCCAATGTACACATGCCGCTCCACAATCCGCCTGCCGAGCCTGCGGATTGAGAAATAACTGCCGTTGCTTTGGAACCTTTTTTGCCCCAGATGTCATCAATGACGGCGACATGTTTTTCTTTCTTTCCTTTATATTGCACCAACACATCAAGCGGTTGAACGTCATCAATGGATTGGCGTTGGGGTCCGCGCTTCAACTCAGCTTTGTTCCAATCAACGCTCGTATGCCATCCGGTCGCCGGATAGTTCACTTGAAAAAAGCCACCGACAAAACTGTTACAATCGACGCCCATATAATCGTTCACAAATTTTTTCAATGTCGGTACGCTTGTCCAGGTAACCGGACGATACATCCCCTTGCAACCAAAAGCTAACCAGAAATCCACCAGATGGAGAAACCGTGAATAACTTTCCGGTGTACCTTTGCCGTTAAAAGGCGCAAGAACTTTTGTCCAGCTATATTGAATTCGTCCATGAGGATGTAACCTTGGGTCAACGAACCATTCTCCCTGTTGATAGGGTTCACCGGTTTCCCTACTTTTGCTGAAGCGGACAAACGATTGCAGTTTGTTAAACACCTTACTTTTATCGCCATTGCGGTCTGTGCTGCCGGACAGATAACGCTTTACGTTGATATATTCAACATCTCCTCTCACGGTTGAGACCGGAATATCGAAAAAACGAAATAAATAACCATTCGGGTTTTCGGCCATGTTAATCTCCTTTCAAGGTGAGGATGGTTGTACTGACGTTGAGTAGTGGTGAGCCTGTTGGTAAAAAAATAACGCCACAAATTTCAATAGAGTTGCTAAACTCTATTGAAATTCGTGGCGTTGCAATTCGTGAGTTAGTTTAAATTGTGCCAGGTTTCGTTATTGCTCTCATCGGATTCGCTGACCACTTTGGTCGAGTCAATATTGAGTTTGAAGGTTGTCTCTTTCAAAGCGACATTTTTAGGTAAAATTTGATCCACATAAATCAAAACCCATTCGGCTTTTCCGGGTGCAATACTCGGCACCTGAATTTCGGTTTCGCGACCGACCGGCGTGCCATTAATTTTGCGAACCGTTAATCGCAAGACATTCGCCTGCGCTACGGCATTTCCATAATTGGCAATTTGCACTCTTAACGCTTTGGTTTCGTTTGGTGGGAATAGAAACTGGCGCACTTTCAAATCCGCCTGCCCGACCGGCGTGTCAGCAATATCATCCGGGCTTTCGCCTGCCGACAGACAAACCGCGTTCGACTTGTACACCCGATTCAATTTTCTATCCGTCATCACCACTTGAACGCAACCTGGCGGTTCTTCATTGGCTTTTACGGCAAACCACAGGTTTTCCATATCTGCTGATTGACTCAGCGAACAAAACCCATAGATTCGCTTTCCGCTGTTTGCCTCTACAATATCAACCCAGGTTCTTGAAGCGGCGGTATTTTTTCCGCACGCCGGAAGTTCGGGAGCCGGTTGAAATAGCGTATCTGGGAACAAGTCATGGTTTTTCACACGCAACTCATAACGCACGAAATTTTGCCCGTTATTTTGCAGAATATTTTTTCCTTTTAATTTTATTTTAGGCTGCGGAATATTTTTGGGAATCAATTCATCGGTCACCGGTTTAATGCGGGTTTGGGCTGTTATCAAATTGCCGGTAACCATCAAGGCTAACACAGTCGTTGCCACCAACTTTTTCATTACAGTTCTCCTTAGTTTTCTCGATTAATGATTAGGTTTTTATTTGAGCTATTCCTGTTGTCCCACAAATTCAAACGCAGGAAAGCGATTATCTTTCCCTCACGAGAATTTTGATTGATGCCTTGCGTATGCATCCGACGAAAAATTTCAACCGGCATCGTTGATGTGATAGACTCTCGCCAAAATCAATGCTTATGATTAACCTGACTGGAAAAACCGCAATCATCACAGGCGCATCTCGCGGCATCGGTGCAGCCACCGCAATTCTTTTCGCCAAAGCGGGTGTTGACGGACTGGTGATTAATTACCAGCGCGATAGCGACGCCGCTTCGCAAATCGCCAAACAATGCGAAGCCTATGGCGCACGGGTGTTAATGGTTCGGGCGGATGTTTCGCGTCCTGCACAAGTTGAAAAAATGTTTAATCAAACCCTGAAAAAGTTCGGTAGAGTGGACATTCTGGTCGCTAATGCCGGCATCTGGAAAGGTGCGCCGATTGAATCCATGACCGAAGCCGCGTGGGATGAGATGATGGACATCAATCTGAAATCCATCTATGCCTGTTGCCAGCAGGCGGCTCGCGCGATGCTCGCCCAAAAACGCGGCACCATGATTTTGATTTCATCCACCGCCGGACAACGCGGCGAATCATTTCATTCACACTATGCAACGACCAAAGGCGGCATCATTTCAATGACCAAATCCTTAGCGGCGGAACTCGCGCCGCGCGGTATCACAGTCAATTGCGTTGCGCCCGGTTGGGTGGCAACCGATATGACCGAAGAAGCGTTGCGCGATAGGAAAACCATTCGCAAAATTCGCGAGTTGATTCCCATTGGACGAGTTGCCACCCCGGAAGAGATTGCCGGGCCGGTTCTCTTCCTCGCCTCAAGTCTCGCGGCTCACGTCAACGGCGAAATCCTCAACGTCAATGGCGGCATGATATTGTGCGGGTAAAAAATTTTTACCGTTAGTTTTAATTGGCATAAAAATCAAAGTTGGATAACAATAGATTGACCCAGACCACAACTCCTTATCAATTTTGGTAAATCTACGGCACACCTGAGAACTTTATCGTGTTGCTGAATCTACGAGGTGAATATGAAAAACCCCATCCGTTCGTTTCTGATTGTGGCTGCCTTAATCGTGACTTCGATTGCGCCTTTCGCACATGCTCAAAGCGATACGCGGTTGAAACCGCCCATCGCCAAAGCGGTCGCCAAAGTAACCGAAATTCATGGCTACAAATTGACCGATAATTATTTCTGGCTGCGCGAAAAATCAAACCCCGAAGTCATCAAATATCTTGAAGACGAAAACGCTTACACCCAGACGGTGATGAAGCCAACTGAACAGCTTCAGGAAACCCTTTACAAAGAGATGCTCGGTCGCATTAAACAAACCGATTTGAGCGTTCCCTATAAAAAGGGCGGTTATTATTACTACACCCGAACCGAAGAAGGAAAACAGTATCCTTACTTCTGTCGCAAAGCCGGAAACCTGGAGGGAAAAGAAGAAATTCTTCTCGACCAGAATAAACTTGCCGAAGGTCATTCCTATTCAGGCATTGGCGCATTCAATGTCAGCGATGATGGCAACTGGCTGGCTTATTCGCTCGATACCAACGGCTATCGCCAGTACACCCTGCATGTGAAAAATTTAAAAACCGGCGAATTGTCGAATGAAAAGATTGAACGCGCCACGGCGGTGGTCTGGGCAAATGATAACCAGACGCTTTTTTATGTCACCGAAGACCCGGTTTCCAAACGTCACGATAAATTCTGGCGGCATACGGTTGGCTCGGATAAAAACGAATTGCTGTACGAAGAAAAGGACGAGCTATTTGACATCAGCGCCTCGCGTTCGGATGACGAAAAAATTATTTTTCTTGCAGCTTTTTCAAAAACCTCGACCGAATATCGCTACCTGCCAGCCAATCAACCCGATGGCGCATTCAAAGTTATCTTGAAACGTGAATCGGGTCACGAATATTCGGTTGAACATTACGGCGATAATTTTTATATCCGCACCAAAAAAGCCGCGAAAAATTTCCGCATCGTCACCGCGCCGGTAAACGACCCGCAGGAAAAAAACTGGAAAACTTTCATCGCTCACAATCCGAACATCAAAATCGACGGCATCAGCTTTTTTGTCAATCATTGTGTGATTTCGGAAAAAGAGGGCGGACTCAATCACCTTCGCGTCATTGATTTAAAAACTCATCAGGCGCATCGCATCTCTACACCCGAATCCGATTACGCGCTGTTTGTCGGCAACAACCCGGAATTCAATACTTCGACCTTGCAATTCGGTTATCAATCAATGGTCACGCCGCCTTCAACCTTTGATTACGATATGAACACGCGGCAGCGGAAACTCTTAAAACAGCAGGAAGTATTGGGCGGATATGATGCCAAGCAATATGTCGCGGAGCGCATCTGGGCAGTGGCACGCGATGGAACGAAAGTTCCCGTTTCAATCGTTCGCCGCAAAGATGTGAAGTTGGATGGTAAAGCGCCGATGTTGCTTTACGCCTACGGTTCTTATGGCGCTTCGATGTTTCCGACATTTTCATCGAATCGTTTGAGCTTACTCAATAGAGGGGCGATTTATGCAACGGCATACATTCGCGGCGGTGGCGAACTCGGTGAAGATTGGCGCGAGCAGGGGCGAATGATGAAGAAGTTGAACACCTTTTATGATTTCATCGACTCAGCCGAGTATCTCGTCAAACAGAAATACACTTCAAAAGACCGTCTGGTAATTCAAGGCGGCAGCGCCGGCGGTTTACTGATGGGCGCAGTAACCAATATGCGACCGGATTTGTTCAAAGCCGTCGTCGCGCAGGTGCCTTTTGTCGATGTGATGAACACCATGATGGATGCGTCATTGCCACTGACGACCAGCGAGTATCTCGAATGGGGCAATCCCAACAACAAAGGCGAATTCGATTATATGTACAAATATTCGCCCTATGACAACGTCGCTAAAAAGAATTATCCGGCGATGCTGGTTCAGGTTTCTTTGAATGACAGTCAGGTTCCTTATTGGGAAGGCACAAAATTCGTCGCCAAATTGCGGGTAATGAAAACCGATAATAACCCACTGCTTTTGAAAACCAACATGGGCGCGGGTCACGGCGGCGCATCCGGTCGTTACGATGCCTTACGCGAAACGGCGTTCACCTATTCATTCATGCTCTGGCAGATGGGCTTGGCGGAAGACAAAGCTATGTCGAAAACCGCAATGCCTACGCCTTCAAATTAACCAGCGTGGGTTGAACTAATTTTCAACGATTCAAGAAGCGGCGAAATCCATTTCCAGATTCCGCCGCTTCTTTTTTTTCAACGGAAGAAAAATGAAATCGAGCGCGTCTAACAACTGACTTATAAAATTAACGGAGGTATCTATGAATCATCAGACTTCACGCATCGCCAGCCGTAGACAATTTATCAAAGTCGCCTCTTTTGCCGTCCCGGTATTTCCTTCTCTATTGTTTGGCGCATTGAAATGCAACAACTCGCCGCTAAGTGTTGCGCAACTGCAAACTAAAGTTGGTGGCGGCTGTGATGGTTGCGAATTGATTTACGAAGGAATGCCGAAAGAATTGCATTGGCAGACCAAAATCACTCCCGCGTCGGAGCCGGGCGAACCGCTCGAAATTAGTGGCATCATTTATCAGCGCGATGGCAAAACGCCTGCGCCGAACGTCATTCTTTATGTCTATCACACCGATGCGAAGGGTTATTATTCGCCCTTTCCGAATCAAACACCTGGTCGTCGTCACGGACACTTGCGCGGTTGGATGAAAACCAACGCCAAAGGCGAATACCAGTTCACCAGCATACGCCCTGCGGCATATCCGAACCGCCCGTTCCCTGCACACATTCACCCGATTATCAAAGAGCCTGACAAAAATGAATACTGGATTGATGAGTATGTCTTCGATGATGACCCATTGTTGACCAAAGCAGAACGCGGCAAAGTTCATAATCGCGGCGGCTCAGGCATCATGTATCTCAAAAAACAAAACGGCGTGTGGGTAGGCAAACGCGACATTACTTTAGGTTTAAATATTCCCGATTATCGCTAAATTAAATGATGCCGAGGGGTATGTAAAAAGGGAGTCTTCACATCCTCCACGCATCTCTCTTAATTCTTTTTCTTCGTTGAGCGCCAGCCGTGCAACTGTGATATAACTCTCCCTCCAATTCTTCTAAACAAAAAACCAGCCTGGAAACTTGCGAAAGTAACCGGCAAGATTTTCGCAGTGGAATCAAATTTAATCTCCCCACCTTTATCAGGAGGTACAACCTTGATAAACAATCACCTCCGCAGATGCGATGAATGGTTGTCGCGCTGATTACTTTTTCAGGTTGAATGGGATTTTTTAAAGGAGCTACTGTGATTCGTAAAACCTACCCACTCTTTTCACTTCTGTTTGTTTGCCTTTTTTATCAAGGCGTTTTTGCCAGTCAGCTTGTTGATGCAAAAGTCGAAACCAAGCTGGTGCTGAGTCCGGTTGAATATGCCGCATTGTTACCGGATGGATATGAGCAAGCGAAGGATTTGCCTTTACTCCTGTTTCTGCATGGCGGTGGCGGAGATAAAAGTTTCCTGACACGTATGCGCCCAATCTTCGATGAGATGTGGAAAGCCGGAACCTTGCCCCCGATGGTGGTCATTACGCCGAGCGCAGCACGGTCATTTTATATGGATTACAAAGACGGTTCTCAGAAGTGGGAGACTTTCATCGTGACAGAATTTATTGAACATCTGCGCGCAAAATTTAAGGTCACACGCGAACGTCAGGCAACCCTGCTATCGGGGATTTCGATGGGTGGCATGGGAAGCTTGCGACTGGCATTTAAGTACCCCGAAAAATTTGGCGCGGTGGCGGCATTGGAACCCGGCATTGACCCGGTGCTCAAATGGAAGGATTTGTCATCACGCTATAAATTTTATCGCGGACAGGATTTGATGGAGACGATTTTCGGCAAACCGTTTGATGAGGCTTATTGGGAAGCCAACAATGTCGCTACGCTTGCCACAGTGAAAGCCGACAAATTGCGCGCAGCGAATTTGAGCATATACATCGAAGCCGGCGATGAAGATTTGTTTTACCTGCACGAAGCGACGGAGTTTTTGCATCGCATCTTGTGGGATAAGCAGATTGCACACGAATATCATCTGGTTCGCGGCGCAGACCATGTCGGGCGCACCATTCGTCCACGCGCGATTGAAGCGCTGGGATTTATAGCGCGCTATCTGAATCCTCCGCCACCAGACCCGGAAGTGGAAGCCGCTCGCAAACGACTTGCCCCCCTGAAAAATGCCTTTGAAAAGAAACCTAAATAGCGAGTAAAAATTAGTAAGGGGCACAAAATTTTCAAATACCGGATGTAATGAGGTGTTTATGAAAGTTATAGAATTTCAGGTCAACCGAACCAAACATCGAATGGAAATCGACACTGAGCGCCGTTTGTTGAACGTGTTACGTGATGACCTCAATCTGAGCGGCACGAAATATGGTTGTGGCGAAGGTCAATGCGGCGCTTGCACCGTGCTGGTTGACGGGCAACCGATGCGCGCTTGTATTACCCAGGTTGCTGCGGTTGCCGGTAAACAGGTCACCACCATCGAAGGACTTGAACAGAACGGGCGTTTGCATCCCTTGCAGCAAGCCTTTATTGAAAACGGCGCAATGCAATGCGGCTATTGCATTCCCGGCATGATTATGTCCGGCGTTGGCTTGTTAGGTAAAAATGCCAAACTTACCGATGCGGAAATCATTCGCGCGATGCAAGGCAACATTTGTCGTTGCGGAACCTATCCGCGCATTGTCGCAGCGATTCGCCAGGCTGCCGGTGTAAAGAAAGGAGGTGGGCGATGAGGCAGAAAACCAAAGACAAATCGCCACTCGCGCCAGTCATAACACCCAATCTTGAACCACCAATCGAACCCGACCGCTACGAATTAAGCGAATTGCCGCTTTATCATTTCGAGATAGCACGCCGCGATTTTTTTAAGACTTTAGGTGGCGGACTGGTGATTGCCTTTACACTGAGCGAGGCACTCGGTCAGCAGGAATCCGGCGGCAGGCGGCGCGGTGGCGGCGCATTGCCACAAGATATCGGCTCGTGGCTGCACATCGGCGAAGATGGCGCGGTGACGGTTTACACAGGCAAAGTAGAAGTCGGGCAGGATATTCGCACATCGCTATCACAAGTCGTCGCCGAAGAGTTGCGCGTTCCCATTGCTTCAATCCGTTTGGTGATGGGCGACACCGATTTGACGCCTTACGATGCTGGAACATTCGGCAGTCTGACGACCCCCAATATGAGTCCGCAACTGCGACGCGCAGCAGCCACAGCGCGCGAATTGTTGATTGATTTGGCTGCGGAAAAGTTAAAAACCGAGCGCACTTCTCTGCTGGTTCGTGATGGCAAAATTTCATCTACGATTACGAAACAATCAATAAGTTTCGGGCAACTCACCAGGGGGCAAAAGCTGATGAAGACCATCGCTCAGGGTGTGACGCTCACATCACCTACAGCCTGGAAAATTGCCGGGAAGCCCCTGCACAAAGTGAATGCCCGCGACATCGTCACCGGCAAACATCAGTACACGACAGATATAAAACTTACAGGGATGCTGGTCGGCAAAATATTACGCCCGACCGCATTCGGCGCAAAACTCAGTTCAATCGACACGAAAAATGCTGAGCGTATAACCGGCGCGACAGTTGTGCGCGATGGTGATTTCGTCGGCGTCACTGCGCCCGATTTACAAGTGGCTTCACAGGCAATTGCAGCAATTCGCGCCGAGTGGGAAACCACGCCGCAGGTTTCCGCAAAAGACCTGTTTACCCATTTGAAAAAGATTTCTACCGACACCCGCCCAAATTTCGTTCGTGGTTCACTCGAAGAAGGCAAAGCTATAGCTCATCAAAAATTAGCACAAACCTACAACATCGCTTACATTGCCCACGCGCCACTCGAACCGCGCGCGGCGGTTGCCGAATGGAAAGACGGTAAGCTCACGGTCTGGACGGGCACTCAACGACCGTTCGGTGTCCGCAGTGAACTGGCAAACACTTTTCATCTGCCGGAAGAAAAAGTGCGCGTGATTGTCCCGGACACCGGGTCAGGTTACGGCGGCAAACATACCGGCGAAACCGCAATTGAAGCCGCGCGTCTGGCGAAAGCCGCAGGCAAACCGGTCAAGTTGGTGTGGACACGCGAAGAAGAATTCACCTGGGCATATTTTCGCCCGGCAGGCGTGATTGAAATTAAAAGCGGCGTGTCGCAGGATGGAATAATTACTGCCTGGGAATTTCACAACTATAACTCTGGCACCGCCGGCATTCGTCCGGTTTATGATATTCCGCACCAACGCATCGAATTTCATCAAGTCAATTCACCGTTACGGCAAGGCTCGTATCGGGCACTGGCATCGACGGCAAATCATTTTGCTCGCGAAGTCCACATTGATGAACTGGCGCTCAGTTTAAAACTCGACCCGCTGGAGTTCCGACTAAAAAATTTAAAGGACGAACGTTTGCGCGCCGTTTTAGCAGCCGCAGCTAAAGCCATCAATTGGGATAAAATTAAAACCGCATCGGGTCGCGGGTATGGCATTGCCGGAGGATTCGAGAAAGGCGGTTATGTAGCCAGTTGCGTAGAAGTTTCAACCGAAACCAACACCGGCAAGATAAAAATTGAGCGCGTCGTAACCGCGTTTGAATGCGGCGCGATTGTCAATCCAGATGGTCTGAAAAATCAGATTGAAGGGTCAATCATTCAAGGGCTGGGCGGAGCGCTTTTTGAAGCAATCGATTTTGAAAACGGTAAAATTCTCAATCCGCGGTTTTCGCGTTACCGGGTGCCGCGCTTTGATGATGTGCCAAGGTTGGAAACCGTCTTGCTCGACCGCAAAGATTTGCCATCGGCAGGCGCGGGCGAATGCCCGATTGTGGCACTCGCCCCGGCAATCAGCAATGCGATTTTCAATGCTTCGGGAATTCGCCTGCGGTCATTGCCACTGGTTCCTGATGGCTTGAAGGTATCAGAAGCAACCAACACGCAGCGGTAATCGTGACCGGTTGTTTTCTCTTTCGCTGGACTAAATCGGTTTGCAATTGCCTTTACTCAAAAATCGAGACGAGTCTTCGATTATGGAGTGCTGCGACAAGTCACCGCACTCCATACCAGTAATCTCATTTGCAAATGGCTCTAAACCAGAAATCAAGACATTGGCACACTCGATGTTGAAAAATGCCGATAAACCGGGCTTATTCTTAATCTGTCGTGTACCAAGCTTCTGCATCCCGGTTTAGTTCGTCTTTTGATTACCCAAATCAGCGCCTGCCGATGCCGAATACTTTTCTCAAGATTTCCGAAGTCCTGGCAATCGGGTCGCGGCGAATGCGTCGTTCTTCATCTGCCATCAGTAGAAACAAGCCATCTAAAGCCTTCTGCGTCACATACCCATCAATGTCTGTTGCTTCTTTGCCCGCGAGGCTGGCAATCGGGCCCGCTTGTTTAATTAAATTTTTATACTGCGCAGTGACCCCGACCTCTTCGGTGAATTTCCTGACGACAGGTAAAAATTTTGCGCGTAAATTTTCTTCACTGGTTTTGCGAAAAAACTGGGTCGCCGCATCATCGGGTCCTTTAACGATGCGCACTGCATCGGTAAAGGTCATCTGTCTGGCGGCATTCTTAAACACCTCAACCGCAGCGGGAACCGCTTTTTCCGCCGCCCGATTCATCGCCAGTACGAAATCATCAGCGGCTTTTTTCTGTCCGATGAACCGCAAAGTTTTTTCTACGGTCTGCAGCGATTTCGGCATAGGGATTTTCACCCGGGGATTTTTATAAAAGCCATCCAGACGCCCCAATTCGTTTACCGCGTTGAGCGAGCCATTCAACAACACCTCGCGCAACGCTTTGGTGTTATCATCCTGAACCGAACTGGCGGGTGTTGACCGGTTTGACTTTGCCCGAACCGAAGCAGCATCATACGAAACGATAAGTATCATTGAAATCGCAAGCAGCAATTTGAGCGAGCGCATAAAATCATTCTCCTTTGATAACGGATTGAGGATTGCTCGAATAAGATGCAAACCAAAAGCTGAAAGGTTCACTCACTTATTTGTAAATGGGGATGCTTGTAAAACAGCTTAAATCTTGAAAGGAATCATGAAAAGTTGAAATGGCGAAAGTGAAACTTGGTTTAGAAGTTCTATTGGAATCGCGTGGCACATTACTCAAAGGAAAACGCATCGGATTAATCGTCAATCCGGCTTCAATCAATTCCCGATTCGAGCACGCCGCTGACCTGTTTTTTCATCACACGGAGATTAATCTCACAGCCTGTTTCGGTCCCCAACATGGGATTCGCGGAGAGACCCAGGATAATATGATTGAGTGGGAAACCTTCACCGATTCGCGAACAAGGCTGCCAGCCTATTCACTGTATGGCGAAACTCGAAAACCCACAGCAGAAATGCTCGCAGATGTGGATGCGCTGGTATTCGATGTTCAAGATGTCGGCACGCGGGTTTACACTTTCATCTACACGATGGCGCTGGCGATGGAAACTGCCCGCGAACACCAAAAACAATTCATCGTGCTTGACCGCCCCAATCCGATTAACGGCATTCATATCGAAGGCAATATACACGAACCCGAATTTCATTCCTTTGTTGGCATGTACCCTTTGCCCATGCGACATGGTATGACAGTCGGGGAACTCGCAAAGCTGTTTAATGAAGCGTTCAAAATCGGTTGTGATTTGCAAGTGGTGCGCATGGAAGGCTGGCAGCGTGAAATGTTTTTTGAAGACACCTGCCTTCCCTGGATATTGCCTTCACCGAATATGCCGACCGTGGATACGGCTGTGGTTTATCCCGGCGCGGTGATGTTTGAAGGCACCCTCTTATCCGAAGGTCGCGGCACCACCCGACCATTTGAAATCATCGGCGCACCTTATATCAATCCCTATGATTTGCATGATGAATTAAAAAAAGAGGAACTGCCCGGTGTGGTCTTTCGACCGGTATTTTTTCAACCGACGTTTCACAAATTCACGGGTGAATTATGCGGTGGATTGCAAATTCATGTGAATGACCGAATGCATTTCAAACCGGTCATTACCAGCATTGCCATCATTAGCTGTATCAAACGACTCTACCCGATGAAATTCGGCTGGAAAGAACCGCCTTATGAATATGTGTTCAATAAACTGCCATTCGACGTGATTAACGGCAGCGCCAGTATCTGCGAACATATTGAAACGGGAACGCCAATCAGTCAAATCGAAGCCGGTTGGCGCGCGGGTTTAGAAAATTTTGCCCGGATACGAAACGCTTACCTGCTTTATTGAAAATTGAAATCGCTTTGAGGAAATAGATAAGACTGGTTAAGCTTTAAACACATGGAAACGCTGGATACTTATTTGGAGTGGGCTGAAAAATCACACGGGCATATGTGCGCCGGGCAAGTTTTAGGCGTACGCATGGCGATGCTCGGTTGTGAAAAAATCGGCATCAGTGACCCGCGCCATTCTGAGCGCAAAGAGATTCTCGTGTTCGTCGAAATTGACCGTTGCGCTGCCGATGCCATCAATACAGTAACCGGTTGTCGTTTGGGAAAGCGCACCTTGAAATATCATGATTATGGCAAACTTGCCGCCACGTTTTTGAATTTAAAAACCGAAGAAGCCATTCGCATTGTCGCGCTCGATTCGGCAAGAGATGCAGCAGACCAAGCCTTCCCTGAAATCGCCAACAAATATCAGCGGCAATTACAGGCGTATAAAATTTTACCCGACGAAAAACTTTTCAAAGTTGAGCGCGTCAAAGTTAGTGTTCCTATCGAAGACCAACCTGGTCGTCCAGTCTCGCGGGTGATTTGCGAAGCTTGTGGTGAAGGCATTAACGACCATCGCGAAATCATTAAAGACAATCGGGTGTTGTGCCGCCCGTGCGCCGGCGACGCCTATTTCACCAGAATCTGAAAGAAAATTTATCGTGCATCCAGCCAATCAATTGCCTGACAATTATCCGAATCAATCCGGTCACCAACCCATCTATCAATCGTTCCCGTCGTTAAATCCCAAACCCCGACTACAGATGAAACCGCGCATCATTGCCATCTTGATATGTCTGGCTAGTTATTTTATCGCCTGTGTTTTACCTGTCCTTGAGTTTATCAAAGAAGATGGAACCTCGTATTCGGATGGATTGATGCGCGGGTTTGCCGCGCTGGTTGCCGGTTGGGCAGCCGTGTTTATCGGTCAGTTCGCCTGGCTGGCAAATATTTTCTGGGCGCTATCGTTGCTTTTTCTTTTATTCAGAGGCTGGATAGCCTCAGTCCTGTGTTCGCTATTCGCTATCGTGGTGGCTTTGCAAACTTTTATGCTTTTTTCGCAAAAAGTGCCCGCTAATGAAGGGGCAACATTTTATTTGCAATTAAAAGAAATCAAAATCGGGTTCTATTTCTGGCTGGTCAGTTTTCTGGCAGTCACCGTTTGCGCGCTGGTCTTACGAACGCGAGATCGCGCATTGCAACGGTCAATCAATTTTTAGCGGTGTGTGAAGAAAGGGCTTGGCATCTTTGCCTGAATAATCCGCGACGATATGACCATCGCCGATTAATTTATATTTGTAAGTGACCAGTCCATCCAATCCCACGGGACCACGCGGATGAAGTTTATGGGTGCTGATGCCGACTTCGGCTCCAAAGCCATAACGGAACCCGTCGGCAAAGCGCGTCGATGCATTTAGAAATACGCCTGCGGAATCGACTTCGGCAAAAAATTTTTCAAAGGTCGATGGGTCTTCGGTGATGATGGCATCCGTATGCCTTGAACCATACCGATTAATATGGGCGATGGCTTCGTCAATCGAAGCGACGGTTTTAATCGATAAAATCAAATCGTTATATTCGGTTCGCCAATCTTCTTCGCTGGCTTCCTCAACATTTTCAAGGGCGAATTCGAGAATGTCTTTGGCGGCACATCGAATCTCAACATTTTTTTGTTGAAGCGCGGGAATCACCGTCGGCAAAAATTCTCTGGCAATATCGCGGTGAATCAATAAGGTCTCAGCCGCATTACACACAGAAGCATATTGGGTCTTCGCATCAATGGTAATTCGTAAAGCCTTTTGCATATCGGCGGCGCGGTCAATATACACATGACAGATACCTTCCGCATGACCGAGCACCGGAATGTTGGTATTTTCCTGAATATATTTCACCAGCGAATTGGAACCTCTCGGAATAATCAAATCGACAAAACCCTCGGCTTTTAAAAGCGTCCGCACATCTTCGCGACTTTCCAACAGAAATAAACATTCGGCAGGTAAACCCGCCTCTGCTATGGCTTTTTGAATGGTATTAAATAAAATGCGATTGGAATGTTCAGCCTCGCTGCCGCCTTTAAGCAACAGGCTATTGCCGCTCTTAAATGCCAGCACAGCGATTTGCACCAACGCATCAGGACGCGATTCAAATATCACGCCGAGAACGCCTATCGGACAATTGACGCGATAGAGATTTAAACCTTCATCAAGTTTTGTCGCTAAAGTAATTTTTCCGACCGGGTCTGCAAGCGCCGCAACCTGTTTGACGCCTTCGATAATTTCCGCAAGTTTAGTTTCGTCGAGTTTCAAGCGACGAAACATCGCATCGGACATTTCACCCGATTCAACCTGTGGTCGAACATTTTCAATATCCTGTTGATTGGCTCGTAAAATTTCCGCCTGATGGAGCTGGAGTTTTTGGGCTATCACTTCGAGCAAATGGTTTTTCTTTGCTGTTGAAAGTTGCGCGAGAATACCTGACGCCCGTTTGGCTTCGCGTGCCAGTTCGATGACCGATTCAGTTTTATTTACAGTGCGCATAAAGTTATTCGATAAAAACCACCGGGTTAAACAAATGCGAGATTATCACGGGTAATCAACGCATCATAATTGCGGTTTTCAATTAATTCATCAATTTTGGATGAATCCAGACCGGATATTTTTCTCGCCTCATCACTCGAATAATTCACCATTCCGCGCGCAAATTCGCGGTCATTTTCATCAAGGATGCTGACCACATCGCCGCGTTCAAAATTTCCGCGAACCGCTACGACACCGGCTGAAAGCAAGCTGGCTTTGCGCTCAATCAACGCCTGTTTCGCGCCGCCGTTGACGACTAAAGCGGCTTTGACTGAGGTCGCAAAGGCAATCCATTTGCGCTTACTTGAAAGCTCCGTGTGAGGTAAAAACAAGGTGCCGATTGCTTCGCCGGAAAATAACCGTTTAATGACCTCTGGCGTTTTCCCGCTGGCGATGATTACCGCACAACCCGATTGCGTAGCGATGCGGGCGGCTTCGAGCTTGGTTTTCATGCCGCCGCGCCCGACATTGCTTTTTTCGTTACTGGCGAGCGCCTCGATTTCCGGTGAGATTTCGCGAACCAGAGGAATCAATGCCGCATCGCTTGAACTCGTCGGGTTGGCGGTAAACAATCCTTCAACATCCGTGAGAATCACCAGCAAATCGGCTTCGATTTTACTCGCAACCAGGGCTGAGAGTTTATCATTGTCCCCGAAGTTGACTTTAACGTAAGCAGGCGCTTCGTGAGTTTCAAGTTCTGCGGTTGAAACCGTGTCATTTTCATTGATAATCGGCAAAGCGTCGAGTTCAAGCAATTTGCCAACCGTCGAACGCAAATTCAGAAAGCGGCGGCGATTGGAAAAATCTTCTTCGGTCAATAAAACCTGCGCCGCGACAATGCCCAACCGATCAAAGGCATCCGCATATAATCCCATCAATCGCCCCTGCCCGATTGCTGCGCATGCCTGCCTGAGTGATAGCAGTTGATTGCCTCTGGCAATTCCCAATCGTTCAACGCCGAGACCAACCGCGCCGGATGAAACCAGCAAAACATCTCGCCCGGATTTTTTTATATCGGCAATGGCTTCAACAAACGAATAAAACCGGCTGAGCGCAAACCCCTTTTCTTCACGCATCAATACGGCAGTGCCGAGTTTGATCACCAGGCGTTTGGCATTGGTGACCAAAAGTTTTCGGATTGAACTGTCGGTATTCATCTTTACAACATACTTTCCATTGCGGTTTTTAACATTTGTTCAACATCGCCGAATTTATGCAAATAATCTTCGCGACTGCGGCGAATGACTTCGTGAGCCTCATCGCGCCCATAAATATTCGGCAATTCGACGATGGCTTTATTATCGCTCGGAACATTTTTATAAGTCAGAAAATAGTGGCGCAACGGTTCAATCAATGAAGGCGGGCAATCATCAATATCGCGCCACTCGCCATAAGTCGCATCGCCTTTCATCACCGCGATAATTTTGTCATCGGCTTCCGCTTTATCAAGCATACGAATGCCGCCGATGGGAATTGCCTGCAATAAAATATTGACGTGCGTGACCTCCCTTTGCGAAAGCACGCAGATGTCTAAAGGGTCGCCGTCCCCTTGAATTCCCGGACGATTCATTTGCGTTGAACAAAACTCGCCGATGCGGTCACCACAATAGGTTTGCGGAATAAACCCGTAAAGTGTCGGACAGATATTTGAAAATTTTTGCGGACGGTCAATTTTTAACAAACCGGTTTCTTTATCGAGTTCATATTTGATGGTGTCTTTGGGCATGATTTCAATATACACATTGACAATGTCGGGCATATTTTCACCAACCGACACGGCATGCCAGGGGTTGGGTTTAAACATGAGTCGCATCAACTCATAAAACTTTTCGGGATTTATATCCATCTATCTGTCATTCCCTTAACGAGGTTTTTGCACCATATGAGTCGCCTCACAAAATTCGCACATCACCAGTTTTGCATCATCCGAAGCTTCATAAAAAATCGTGCAACTGTCTTCATTACAATTTTGGCACGTCCACCGAACCGCCGGATATTCATCATGAATCATCTTGATTATTTCACCTGTCACTTCGTGTTGATAAGCCTCTGTCATAAGTTGACCTTACTGTGGTGTTTGAAAAGTTGTTTCCATTGCTCATCAAAATCAGCAATTTCAATCCTCATTTCCAGATATTCCTGCAACCTCCTTGAAATCGCAAGCGCCCGGTGATGTTCCACCAACAAATAAAATAGTCCGAAAAACCGGCATTAAATTGAATATTTTCAGCCGAACTGTTTAAAGTTTAGCGGCTTGGTTGATGGTGAAGGTCTTTCCCGCTATCGTCAACGTCCCGCTCCTCGCTACCCGGTTCGGATTCGCCGCTACTCCGTATTTCACTAACCCACTGCCACTGCCGCTACTGCCGCT
>JBFMDH010000047.1 GCA_040754075.1 Acidobacteriota bacterium | reverse complement strand
AGACCAAGTATGATAAATACGGCAATGTGGTGAAGCAGGAATTGGGTTGTTGCAATGAACAGACCTCGACGCTTGATGGCACCAATGCTTACACCGCGCCGGTATCGGTGACCAAAGGCACGGGCACGGGGGCGTTGACATCAACGATGGAAGATGATTTCAACACCGGCTTGGTGATTAGCGCGACCGACCCGCGCGGCGAACAAACCACCGTCACTTATGATGCGGCATTAAGACCGGATGTGGCGACCTATCCGACGACCGCAACCAGCGACAATAGTTTCGATGACGCGAATTTGACGGCGAGCCAGACGGTGACCTATGACGAAGGAGCCAGCACCAAGACAGTGACCACGAGTTACAGCTACGATGGTTGGGGCAGGGTTATCTCGCAAGGCGGAGCCGGAATCGGCGGGGTGACGACGACTTATGATGCGATGGGACGAGTGTGGAAACGCAGCAATCCGTATCAAGCAGGCGTGAGTCCGACGCCGGAGACCGTCAACACCTTTGATGCTTTGGGGCGAGCCACGCAAGTAACTCTGCCGGGCGGCAACACCATGCAGACCAGTTACAGCGGCGCGACGGTGACGGTGACCGATCAAGTGAACCGGCAGATGAAACGCGAGTTGGATGGGCTAGGCAGACTCATCAAAGTGACCGAGCAAGATGTTTCAAGCGGTTCGCTCAATCAGGAAACCAGCTATTCGTATGATTTGCTTGATAATCTCAAAGAGGTCAATCAAGGCAGTCAGTATCGCAAGTTCAAATACGATTCGCTCTCCCGAATGCTCTACGAAAAAATTCCCGAACAGACCGCCAGCATCAATGACGGGACGGGTACTTATTGGACAACCAAATACGCCTACACGGATTTCGACGCGGTGGAGACCAAGACCGACGCGCGCGGCGTCATCACGACGTTCTCCTATGACACCATGAATCGCTTAACCGGCATCAGCTACAATGTTGGCTCAACCGGGGTGCCGGCAACGCCGAGCGTCAGCTACACCTTCGATAACGGGGCAACGAGCGCCACCAAAGGCTTGTTGCTGTCAGTGAGCATCAGCGGGCAATCATCGGAGAGTTACAGCTATGATAGTTTTGGAAGGCTGTCGAATGTGACGGCGACCATCGGCGCGAAGACCTATTCGACAAGCTTTACAATGAATGAGATTGGCCAGTTAACCCAATTGACATATCCATCAACCCGTATTCTAAATACTAGTTATGACGCATATGGACGCCCCTTGTCTATCATAAACAATAGCGACAGTACGAATTATTTATCGAGTGTGAGCTACAGCGGCGCGGGGCAGGTGTCGGGTTGGACGTTGGGGTCGAATATCAACGAATCGTTCGGCTATGACAGCAACCGCTTGCAACTAACTTCGCAGACGGTGACGCAAAACGGTTTCACGCGCTTGAGTTTGACCTA
Organism: Acidobacteriota bacterium; assembly: GCA_040754075.1. Lineage (NCBI taxonomy): Bacteria > Pseudomonadati > Acidobacteriota > Acidobacteriota bacterium. The sequence continues at coordinate 47,631 of JBFMDH010000047.1, read as the reverse complement.
CAGCTATGCGGCAAGTTCAGGACAAAATGGCAGCGGCTCAACCGCCGGAAACAGCGGGCAGTTGATGTCGATTAGTGGCAGCATCAACGGGACGACCGAATCGGCGAGTTACACGTATGACAATCTCGGCAGACTCGTGACCTCGAATCAGACAACGAACAGCGTGAGCGCACAGCGACGATTCGTGTATGACCGTTGGGGCAATCGCGCGAGTGTGTACGATGCGACGAGCGGCGGCAATCAGATTCAAAGTATCGCCCTGCAACAATCGGGAAGCGTGCCAACCAATCAAATCAGCAGTGTGACGACGAATGGCGGCAGCCCGGTGAGCTACACCTATGATGCCAATGGCAACGTCACCAATGACGGTTCTCATACTTACACCTACGACGCCGAAAATCGCATAGTGAGTGTCGATAGCGGAACGACGGCGACTTATGCTTATGACCATCAAAACCAACGCATTAAAAAAGTGGTTGGCTCAATCACGACGCATTATGTTTGGCATGTTGGTCAGTGTATTGCTGAACATAATGGCTCAACGGGAAACGTTTTGATAGATTATATTTTTGCTGGTTCACGAATAATCGCCAAAGAAACTAGTGGTAATCGGCTGTTCTTTTTGTATGACCGTTTAAGTGTGCGAGCGACAATTACTGATGGACAAGGAGGAATACAAGGCAGACAAGCGCACCTTCCTTTTGGAGAAGATTTGAACTCCAGTGGTACAAATGACAACCATAAGTTTACGAGCTACGAAAGGGACTCAGAAAGTAATAATGATTACGCAATAAATAGGGGGTATTCGGCGAGTGTAGGACGCTTCAATCAATCTGACCCTTATTCAGAAAATGGAAGCACCGGAGCGCCACAAAGTTGGAATCGTTATGCTTATACACAAAATAACCCAACAAACTTAAAAGACAATGAAGGACTTGATTATGTGTGTGTAACGAATGTAATCACTTCTACTTGGAGTATTGGTGGAATTATTATTAAATGGGAGACTTGGAATGAGCCACAGGGGTGTTCATACATTGGAGGATATAGAAGCAATACAAATAGGACTAGTGTCGATAGGGGCGGAACCGGACACGGTCAGGCTTCCTTAACAAAAGAATGCAAAGATTCTATAGATAAAATGGATACAAGTGCAAAAAAAATAAGTGATGAGGCTAATAATTTTGCGGCTTTATTGGGAAATTTGAATGTCCCAGGCGCTGGCACGATATTCAATGAAGCATTTGAAGAAATAGGAAGAATTAGGAATGATTTTAAGGAATTTTATAGAAGAACAAAACAACCAAATTTTGATACTACTGCTGAGAATTTAGCTAGAACAATCTTAAATAGCAAAGCTGATTCTTTAAAGAAGCTCTTTTCATCGGAACAACTTACCCAAGTTAAAGAAAAAGCTATGAATGTTAAACTCGCTGTAGATCAATTAGATGCTGATTTTAAAGATGCATTAAAAAAATGTTATGGACAAACTGTAGTCCAACGAAAATTACAGGCAATGTCTTTATCGACATATATAGCTAAATTAACTATGGGAACTTATTTTGGGAACTTAAGTGATTAATAAAAGCCATCTGGCACATTAATTAGTATTCAACGTGATCTCCATATAAGAAAGAAGTCCTTGAGATATGATTGATCAGTCTGAAAAACAAATCTTTCCATCTCAAGGAGTTCAAGGAGAAGAAACCGTCGCTAAATATTCGTATCAAAGAACTGGAGCAGCTTCCAACTCTCATTTAGTTATGTCGAGTTCACGTTATTTAAGAAATGACATAAAATTTTTTGAGATCAGTTATGAAATTTTGGAGGTGAGGTATGGTAAACATGGTTGGTAAATACATCCTTTTGACATATTTGTTTTTGAATACATGGGGGGTATCTTTGTTGGCTATGGATAACCCCGATCAACAAACGCTTGCTGGTCATAAAATATTAAAATTAATGGTTCCCCCAGACGGAAATGAAATAAGTTCATTAGTAAAGGTAATTTTTGAGGATAAGGATGGAAATTACTGGTTAGGAACCCATACAACACTCTACTTTTTTGATGAAAATAAAAACTATTGGAAATCCGTAAAATCTGATTCAGGTAAATTGACTATCAACCAGGTTACGATTATTAATCAAAGTAATGATGGTAAAATATGGTTTGCTCCTACTCCTAATATGCCATACTTTGGATCAGGAATAATTTGTTTTGACGGAACACGTTGGTCTAAAATTAATGGGGCAAACAGTCCATTAAAATTTTTTGATGATAATGGAAATACCAGCCCTGTATACGCTATTTTTCCTGGTAAATCTGGGATATTGTGGTTTGCTTTAGAAGATGGATTAATCGCATATGATAATGGGAAATGGATATCCCGTTTAAAGCCATCATTAAATTTTAATGAAGTTGAACCAATTGATATCATAACTGGGCTTCAAGACAGTCAAGGTTATTTGTGGCTAGTGAGCCCTTCAATAGGAATTTTAGGTTATGATGTTATCTCCCAAAAATGGGCAAAATATGATCCTCTATCAGAAAATCAGATAACACTAAATAAAAGCCATCATAATAAAATTGTTAACGTTAGCTGTATATACGAAGACCGACAAGGGCTCATTTGGTTTCTTACAGTAGAAGGTATTGCCTATGTCTATAATAAAGAAAAGCGTTTATGGCAATCAGTTAATATAGCTGGTCATGTGTCATTAATAAATACATCGGTATTGGCAAATTTTAGGGTTAATCAAATGTATCAGGATAAAAATGGAGTAATGATGTTCGCAACAAATCATGGATTACTAGTTTATTTTGATAAGGGAAATAGATGGGAATTATTAACCTACGAAAACAGTAAATTACCAAGCAGTTATATAACTACCATTATGGAAGACCATAATCAACGAATATGGTTAGGAACTGCTCGAGGCGTAGTTGTTCTAGAATAATAAGAATTAGGGAAAGCAGAGTTGCCCTAATTTTCCAGAAGCGTGTAAAAGATTTTGATGGGATGAAGCATAGGCATCTCTTACTGGAAATTCGTTAACTTATCAACGACAAAAAAAGATTGCTGAGAAGATGCCTAATGATTCAAAAATTATTGTTTTTGGACGCCGCGATTTCCTTTTAAAATCCCAATAAAATCAAGGAATTTCAACCCGAAAACTCAAAGGGTTTTTGGACACCCAACATTTCCCCCATCCACCGAAAACCACATTCAAAAAAGTAGCTAAAAATCCTTTTACTTGCTTGCCCAGGTTATCCAATCGCTCTGGTTTACAAAACCAACATCGCAATTGCTGCGGTTGTCATAATCACTGCGGTTGCCCAACCGAGCCATTTCAATATCGGCGGATTTAATTTATCGCCCATTATTTTTTTATCGCTGGTGAGCATCGTCACTAGTATCACAAGCGGCGGCGCGAGCATACCATTGATGACCGCTGCAAAAAACAACATCTTCACGGCGTTGACTTCAAAATAGTTCAACGCCAATCCGAAAAGGACGGCGACCGTGAGCACCGCATAAAACTTCTTTGCGACTTTCGGCTTATCATCAAGCGACCCGTGCCAGTGCATGGCTTCGGCAATCGCATAAGCCGCCGACCCCGCAAGCACCGGCACGCCGAGCATCCCTGTGCCCACCAGTCCGAGGGTGAACAATAGATAAGCTGCATCACCGGCGAGCGGGCGCAACGCCTCGGCTGCCTGACGCGCGGTCTCAATATCGCGCTCGCCGTTGGCGTAAAGCGTCGCGCCGGTCGTCAAAATAATGAAATACATCACCAGTCCCGCAAACCCCATGCCGCTTAACACATCGATGCGGGCTTCACGCAATTCTTCAAGGGTCGCCCCGCGCCGCAGTTTTAAGGTCTTTTTGCCGTGCGCGCGTTCTTCTTCAACTTCCTGCGCCGCCTGCCAGAAAAACAGATACGGTGAAATGGTTGTGCCAAGCACCGCAAGAAAGGTCGCCAGGTATTGTCGGCTGAATTCAAGGTGGGGAATGAATGTGTGTTTGAAAACCGCTGACCAATCGGGATGCGCAAAAAACGCTGCAATCACATAGGCAAACAGGACAAGCGTCAACCATTTAAAGATTCGCGCGATGCGGTGATAGTTGAAAAAAATCAACAGCACGACAATCAACCCGGCAAACAATGGCAACCACAGAAAGGCGCGAATGCCGGTCATCATCTGCATGGCTTCAGCCATACCGCCCAAATCCGCGCCGATATTGATGGTGTTGGCAATCAATAACAAAGCGCAGGCAAACCACAGCACCGAGCGCGAGTAACGAACGCGAATCGCTCCGGCAAGTCCGCGACCCGAAACCAATCCGAGCCGGGCGCACATCAGTTGCACGGCAGCCATTAACGGAAAAAAAAATATCACTGTCCACAGTTGCGCGTAACCGAATGCCGCGCCGGTGACCGAGTAAGTGGAAATGCCCGAAGGGTCATCGTCGGCAGCGCCGGTAATCAACCCCGGTCCTAAATCTTTGAAAAAATGTTCGGCTTTATGAGTGAATCGTTTAACGACGGGTTCGGGCAGAAAATTATTTTCCGGCGAGCCAGGATTAACCGATGAGCCAGCGTTCTCAAGAGGAGCGTTTTTATTTTGCGGTTTAAATAGTGAAGCGAGAGTCTTCTCTTTGAACGATTTTTTCATCTCGCAAATCATACATCGTATACTTAGACTCTCGCTTCAATAGGTTTATCGTCAACATCCGTTTATGCGAACGGCGTTTCATAAAAATTCGACGCTCGGCTAATGCAGCCGGTACAAAACGAGCGACCTCTGCGCTGCCGCAGACAGTATGTTGATTACGGTTTCTCAATCCTCTAACCGCTATAGACCGCCTAGGTTTTCGGGCGCACGATTTCAACGGTGCATTCGGCGCGTTGGGCAATGGCTGCCGATACGCTGCCAAGCAGGAACCGATCAACCGTATTCAACCCTCTCGCGCCAACGAAAATGGTGGTCGCGTTCCAGTCTTCGGCTTCGCGAATCAGTTCGCGTCGCGGGTCGCCTTCGCGCACCGCATAAGAAGCCAGAAAACCGGCGCGGTTTAAAATTTCCGCCTGCTGACGCGCCGTATCCCGCGCCCAGTTGCGCTCATCTTTGTTGCTCTCATCAACCCATTCGCTGACGCGCGGAATAAAAGCTCCGACCAGTGAAGGTTTGAGCGGGTCTGTAACAATCACCACACGCGCCTCGGTTTCTGCGGGAAATTGTCTATGCGCGACGGTCTGGATGGCAGTTTCCGCATTCATCGACCCATCAACCGCAATCAGCAACTTCTCTTTTTCGACCCCATTGGTTTCCGCACATCGCGAAACCCGCACTGTCGCATGCGCTTCGGTCACAATTTTGTGTGATACGCTGCCAAAAAAGAAGCGCCCGAGCGCCGTGCGTCCGTGCGAACCCACGACAATCAAATCCGGTTTCCATTCATCGGCAATTCGTAAAACTTCGGTTGCCGGTGAACCGATGGCGCATTTGATCGTCACCTGCCAGGCAGGAAACAACCGTTGGATTTTCCGTTGGGCTTCCTCTGCCAATTTATAAGCTTCGCTGTCTTCTGCCCTGAAACCGGCTACGGGAGCCATTTGCGTGGCTACCTGGCCTTCGGGCAAAACCATTTTTTCAACGATTTCATAACTCGACATGGGCGGCGCGGGCAGCCAAACCTCTTCAACCGCTACAACCAAAGCATCAGCTTCGGCAGGCAATCCGGCGCGTTGCATATCTTCAATGGCATGGTCTGCGCACGCGGAACCATCATAGGCAAGCAAAATCTTCATTCGTTCGCTCATGGTACACTCTCCTTTCTCGAGACCGACCATCAACCGCTGGTAAACGCAGGCTCAACAACTTAAACCTACACTTAGCAGTATCATTTTTTATAGCAAATCGTATGCCGTAAAAAAGCGCGACAATTTCCGCTTCGCAGGTTTCAGGGATTTCAACGGCGCTCAGGTTTAGGGCGTTTTCTCGCACGCAGTGGGGAAATTTCGCCTGCTGAACGCAAAAGAGGCGTGTAAATCGCAGGTGTAATTTAAATTGGGGCAAAGCTACCCGCTTGAGCACCTTTGCCCGATACAACTATTTTTTAAGTTGTTTTTTGATTTCGAGCACAGCCGCTTCTAAAACCGCATCGCGTCCGGCACGAAAATCGGCAAGCGTCGGCAACACGGAAATGTCAGGTTGAACGCCGACGCCAACGAATTCGCGTCCATCGGGAAAAGCATCGCGTTTCGTACAAACCCGCGCATTGCCGCCTCCCGGCAGACTGAAAAACAGCGGTTGCCCGGTGCTGCCGCCTGTCGCTTCGCCAATGATTTTGCCGCGTTTCATCACCTCGAAAGCTACGGCAAAATCTTCTGCGGCAGAATAAGTGCGCGGACTGGTGAGCACCACAACCGGTTTTGAATACAGTTTCGAGCCGATGGGGTTTGACTTGCCGGCTTCGCTGCGATACCAGTCATCGGGGGTTCCCCAGGCGCGATAGGCTGGGCGATAACTGCGGGTCTGCCATTTTGACGTTTGAAACGGCTGGTCTGTGAGATAACTGAGAATGCGATAACCGAAACCGCTATTGCCGCCACCATTGTTACGAATATCAATAATCAAGGCATCGGTTTTTTCAATCTCCGGGTAAGCGGCTTCAAAAAGTTTTACCGACTGGTCGTTGTCAAATCCATTGAGCGACAGCAACCCGATGTTGCCCGGCAACACTTTGAATTCCGTGAGCGGCGCATTGGGGATGAGTTTCGCCCGGTCTTTTAGCGACAATCGCGTCAACGTCCTTTTCAGTTGTTTGCCATCAGCATCTGCGAAAGTCAACACCAGCGGTTCTCTGATTGAACCGGAGAATAAAAAATAGTCAAAGGCGCGAACTTCCAAATCCTGTTTGGTCGAGGCGCTCTGAAAGGGCGCGACGCGCTCGTCGGCATACTGCTTTGCGGGCTGCCCATTGATTTCGGTAATTTCCAACCCTTGAACAATGCCATCCTGCGCGAGTTTTTCATCCATCACGCGACGCACAATAATTTTGCCTTCGATTAAGCGCGTGGCGATTGCGGGTCTCGCATAGGTTTCATCGGCAAGTTCGGCAGGCGCATAGACATTGGTGTGTCCGTCTTTGAGTTTGGCGCACATCTCCATCAACACCCGGTAGTATTCAAAAGTTGATTGGGTTTGTCGGACTCTGGGCAAATAGTCGAGATAGAGTTTGTCCCAATCCAAACCCTGCACCAGGTCGAAATTGGCAAAGTTGAATTTGACTTCCGACCAAAACCTGGAAAGCCCGGCAATCTTTTCATCTTCGCTGAGGTTTTCGCGAAACGGGGTTTTCAACGCCGCGCCTTCCCAAAACGCCTTTTGGCGTTTTTCCTGAGCCGCACAATTCTCAACCAGCGGTTGCCAGCGCGAGTCGCTATGCAGGCTGTTTAAATCCGTGTCCTGTTTTAAATGATTGGTATTGACCCAGCCGCCTTTGACGGCTTCTTGCAGATGCAAAAACGCTTCATCTTTTTTGCCAGCGAGCGCCAGGCTACAGGCGGCATTGTAATATGTGCTGGCGCTTCGCTCACCTTCTGCAATCGCCTGAATGTAGAGTTGGGCGCTGGTTGAATAATCTTTTTGTTGATAAGCGCGCTCAGCTTTTTCAGCAGTCGCCTGTCCCTGCGCAAAAAGCTGTGCAGGTAAAATCGAAATGAGTAAAACGAAAATCAATAAACCTTTGGTAATCATTGGTCCTTCCCTATTTGAATTTGAATGTCGAAGGAGTGAGTGTCGCAAAGGTGAAAAAGGTTTCACCCGATAGCGGGTTATGAATATCCGGGCAAATTTTGATGAAACACCACAACGCCAAAAAATTTCGCGCCGATTGCCTGAACGAATTCATCATTGGGCAATCGGCGCAAAACCAGGGGGAAGCGATTTCTCAAACCGAATGGCTAACTGATCAGCTATTCAACCCGCTTGCGCAACTCTACATTGCAAGTTGCACAGTGACCGGCACCGGATTGGAAACAATATCGAACACCGGCGAACGTTTTTGCGCCAGTTCACAAAGTTCTCGCAATTTTTCAACCGGCGCATCCGAACGGATATTGAAGGTGACGCGAATGTCGTTATAACCATTTCGGATGTCATCTGAGAGTCCCAGAAACCCCTGTAAATCAAGTTCGCCTTCCAGCGTCGATTCCACACTTTCGAGATGAATGCCCTGCGCTGCCGCGTGATAGACCAAACTCGTGGTTAAACAACCGGCAAGCGCGTGCAGCACAAATTCAACGGGGTTTGCGCCCTGGTCTTCGCCCAACAAAATATCCGGTTCATCGGCATCGAAAATAAAGGGACGGGAGCGCGTTTCATCTTCTTGACCGGCTCCGTAAAATTCTTTGATAGTTGAACGGTTATGACCGCCTTTAATCCATTGATTGCTGGCACGGAAATTAAACGTTGCCAGGGTGGGCGTTTCTTTAATGGCATTGATGGTGTTGAATAACCTTGTAACATCAACGCCGTTTACGACGATTTTATCTTCCATTTTTTTATACCTCCGAATTGATAAACATTTTTTAAAGTGAGTTTCGATAGTTGGGTGAAAGCTTTCGCTTAACAAAAAACCGGCGCCACCGCTTCGATTCGTTTTCTGGCAGCGGGACTTAAATTTTCAAGTGTCGCCAGAAAATTCGGGTGCGTCATGCCTGAACCGAGATATGACCAGCGATTTGCCTGATGTTGTTTTTCGATAAAAGCCTGCTGCTCATCGGGTGAAAGATCGCGCCCCGTCGCGCACAGCAAACTCTCCAGATCGAATGTCGTTTGTTGCTTTAATCCTTCATCAAGAAAACCGCCGATCTTCAAATAATCTTCAACCGCTTGTTCTATTTCTGCGTCGCTGCAATTTGCCGCCAATGCTTCGACCATCAAGGTATCGAGTTTGGCGTGTTGCGCTTCTTCCATCCAGTGATGTTTGAGCAGGCTTTTAAACTGCGGGTCGAGTTGCTGATTATCCTGAATGCTTTCGGTGTAGTGTTTTTGCGTCATCCACTCGATATGCAAAATCGCCATCGCCACCGCCAGCGGGTGATGCGACAAAACAAAATCGGCAATCGCTTCGGGCGGGCCGATGACGGCGCAGGGCTTGCCGAACCCGCGAGCGAATTCTTCGCGAAAACATTTGAACAGATGAATGTGTTTGGCTTCTTCGCTGGCAAATTGTAAAAGGGCGCGCACACGATAATCATTCCCGGCAAGTTGCTGCCGCGCATGGTCTAAGACAAATGGCAGAATGAACTCTTCGACAAGCCCGAAGATACAAAGATAGGCATTGCCGCGAATTTGATTCACAAGGCGTTGCTCCTCGGCATTTAAAAAGGTAAGGTCTGTGACACGCGCCAGTGATTCGGGCATAAACGGTTTGGTGAAATCGAGTTGTTTATCGCCGCCAATAATCTCTTCGACGCGCCAATGGATTTTTTCCGATGCCGCCAGCGTATCCTGATAATTGAAACAGGGTTTCATACAATCTTCTCCTTTGCGCTCAAATAAAATTTCGGAACAAATTCGCTAAAAATTTGCCCTCACCTACCTAAAGCGTCGTTGCTTTAAAAAAGCGGCAATCATTGAAAATATTTTTTTCAAAAAATTCATTTTAACCGGCAGGTTTTCGAGGGGAGTTGATTAACCGGGTGGCACAATTATTAGATGTCAGGCAAGCCTCCTATTCTTTAATCTGCCTTACCCTCCTGTTTGGCGGGTGATTTGGAAGTGTGGTAATTTGCTTGGGTCAATCCCATTTTGAGTTCAAGTAAAGCTTATGGCGACCTCATCTCCACAAGACGTGACGGCATTGCTGCTCGCCTGGAACCGTGGTGACCGCGCCGCGCTCGATAAACTCATCCCACTGGTCTATCAGGAACTTCATCAAACAGCCAAACGCTATCTGAAACACGAACGCGAAGACCACAGCCTGCAAACTACGGCGCTCGTTAATGAAGTCTATTTGCGACTCGTTGATGTCAAACAGGTCGAGTTACAAAATCGCGCCCATTTCCTGGCGATTTCTGCGCAATTGATGCGCCAGATTCTGGTCGATTTTGCCCGCCGTCGTCAGAAGTTAAAACGCGGCAAAGGGCTGGAGCGCGTCACCCTCGATGATGCCTTAATCGTCTCAAGTGAACGAAGCCCGGATATTGTCGCGCTTGATGATGCCTTGAAAACTTTAGAAAAACTGGATTCGCGGCAGAGCAAAATTGTCGAATTGCGGTTTTTCGGTGGTCTTAGCGAAGAAGAGATTGCTCAGGCTTTGCAGCTTTCGGCGCGAACCGTCAGAAATGATTGGAGCATGGCGAAAGTCTGGTTGCTTCGCGAATTGGATAAAAACCTGCAATGACACCTGAACGTTATCAACAAATCGTTCAACTGTATCGCCGGGTCGTCGAATTGCCGCCGGAAACGCGCAAGCCATTTTTGCTGGAAGCCTGTGAGGGGGATGAGGAATTGCAACGCGAAGTCGAATCGCTTCTCGACTATCAAACCTCCGCCGAACAGTTTATTGAAACGCCTGCTCTCGAAGTCGTCGCCAAAGACCTTGCACAAACGCCAGCGCTTTTATCTGCCGGTCAGCAACTCAAACATTATCGCATCATTTCGCAATTGGGCGAGGGTGGCATGGGCGCGGTTTTCCTTGCGCAAGATACACGGCTCGGGCGACAGGTCGCCATTAAATTACTAATCGCAGAATCGGCTTACACACGTTATCCGCGAAAACGATTGCTCAGGGAAGCGCAAGCCGCAGCGGCGCTCAATCATCCGAATATCGTCACCATTCACGCCATCGAGGAAGCCGAAGACTTTGATTTTATCGTGATGGAATATATCGAAGGCGAAACCCTTGCGGCGATGATGAGAGCGGGCAAACTCGATTTTCCACAACTGCTGACGATTGGCGCTGAGTTGGCGCAAGCCTTAGCAGCGGCACAGGCGGCAGGCTTGGTACATCGCGATATAAAACCCGCGAATGTGTTGATTGCGCCAAACGGACAAGCCAAGTTGCTCGATTTCGGTATCGCGAAAACCGTGGCTCCCATCAATCGCAAAAACCCGGATGAACACACGACACTTTTACAACTCACGCTCGAAGGCGTCGTGGTTGGCACCGTTGCTTATATGTCACCGGAGCAGGTTCGCGGGGAATCACTCGATGCGCGCTCGGACATCTTTTCGCTCGGCGCGATGCTTTACGAAGCAGCCGTCGGTGAGCGACCGTTCAAGGGCGAAAATGCTTTTTCGATTATGCAGGAAATCGTCAGCAAAGAGCCGCTCTTGCCAAGCCAAATCAATCACACGCTCTCGCCGATATTTGATGCGATTATCAAACGCGCTTTAGCCAAAGACCGAAATCAACGCTTTCAATCCGCCGCCGAATTCGCTACTGCCCTCAGCAAATTAAAAGCCTATCTCGAAGCCAGGCAAGGGGGCATTGAAACCGTTGAAATGCTTCGACTCACTGCCGAACGGGAAGCTCTCAGTAGCGACGGACGCGAAGCGCGAGTAACGACGGCTGCTGAACCGGCATTCAATACCGGCAACCATCGCATAAAATTTTTTACACGGCATAAACACTTCCTGCCGGTCATCGGCGTTTCGCTGCTGATTGCGGCAACCCTTTTCTTTTTCGCCTACAAATATTTTGAGAAGCGCCGCATTCAACATCCGACTTTACCGGCAATTATTGAAACCCGGCTCACCAACACCGGCAATCTGGTGAACGCCGCGATTTCGCCGGATGGCAAATACATCGCTTATACGATAATGGACAGCGTACAAACCGGCAGTCTGTGGGTCAGACAACTGGCGGCATCAAGCATCGCGCAAATCATTCCCGCGTCAGAAACCATCTTTGGCGGATTGACCTTTTCAAACGACGGCAATCACATTTACTACACCGCAAGAAATAAAAACGACCGTCTATTCTCTTTGTATCGCATTGCCCTGCTTGGCGGAACCCCGAAAAAAATTAAAGAGGGCGTTGACGGCACCATCGCCTTTTCGCCCGATGGACGGCAGTTCGCTTATCGTCGGGACCTTGTGGCGCAACGCGAAAGTCGTCTATTGATTGCCAATATTGACGGCAGCGCCGAAACCCGGATTGCAACCCTCAAATCGCCGGAATTTTTCGGCGACCCGGCATGGTCACCCGATGGCAAAATCATTGCCTGCGCTGCCGGACATGCGGATGGCGGTATCAATCGTTATGTGGCGCAAATCCAGGTTGATGATTGGTTAATCAAACCGCTTGCTGCGAAAAAATGGCGCTGGGTCGGACAACTGGGTTGGCTTGCTGATGGCAAAGGATTGCTCATGATTGCTGCCGAAAAATCGGGAGAGCCGGTGCGTATCTGGCAAATGGCTTATCCGACAGGCGAAGCGCGAAAGCTCACCAGCAACACCGTCGATTACGGTCGTTTGAGTCTGGCAGCTCAGGCAAATGCTTTACTCGCTTTGCAGACCAAACGCAATTCTCATTTGTGGATGGCGTCAACCCCTGAACTGGAGAAGGCTCGAAAGATGACTTTCGGCGCGGGCGGTTATCGCGGTCAAATTCGCTGGACGACTGATGGCAAAATGGTTTTCGATTCCGACATGTCTGGCACCGCAGACATCTCTGTGATGAATGAAGACGGCAGCAATCAACGACAGTTACTCGGCGAATTGACGGCGCAGGCAGTCGCGGTTTCTGCCAACGTGACCGCAGACGGCAACTATATTATCTTCGCCTTTGATTTGACGGGCACGCGCCATCTTTACCGCATGGATATTGCCGGCACAAATCTTACACAATTAACCAACGGCCAAGGTGAAGACCAACCGCATTGCACGCCCGACGGTGAGTGGGTTGTCTACACAGACATCGGCAGCGGCAAATCCAATTTATGGAAAGTCTCAATCAATGGCGGCGACCCCATTCAATTGACCAATCAAGTGTCGAGATTCCCCAGCGTATCGCCTGACGGAAAATTGATTTCCTACTTAACGCTTTCTGCGGCATCCCCATCGCAATGGCATATGGCATTGCTGACGATTGACGGCGGCGAACCCGTAAAAATTTTTCCGCAAGCCATTCACAATGGCTTCCCTGCCAAGTGGACAAGCGATGGGCGTGCCCTGACTTACATTGATAAAGAACAATCGAATATCTGGCTGCAACCGGTTGATGGCGGTTCGGCTCGAAAATTAACCAGCTTTGTCAATGATTTGCTGTTCGGATTTGAATGGTCACCGGATGGCAAACGACTGGCTTGTGTGCGCGGCATCTGGGAAAAGGATTTGATATTAATAAAAAATTTCTAACAGCGATTATTTGAATTCCACTGAGGCAATTTCCCGAATCACGCGGTCAAAGACCGCTCTCTCAACTTCAGTTAATTATTTGGCTAACTGCTCTAACTCGCCGAGTGTCAATAGCCCTCCTTCACGGGCGAACTTTGAAATTGATGACTTGATCACTTACCTGAGCAGCGCCGACATTTTTTTATCGTCGTTCAATCTCCGCGCCTTCGGTTAATTGATTGGTCGGATGCAAGACCAGTTCGTCGCTCTCCGAAATGCCTTCGAGGATTTCAACTTCGTAGGCGCTACGATGTCCGATTTTCACATCGCGACGCCGGGCGCGATTATTTTCTATCACGAAAACGCTCCACCCCTGTTCGTGACGAAAGAGCGCGCTTGCCGGAACCTTCAACACCTTCGCAGCTTCCCAGATAATGATGCGCGCTTCGACGCGATAACCATCGCCGAGTAATCCGGGCGAATCGACAAAATCACACACCACATTGACGCGCTGCTCTTCGACGCCGAGCGCCGATATTTTTTTGAAGGCTGCCGGTTCAACGATTCGCACTTTCGCTTTGATGGGTTGGTCGCCGCCCCAGCCTTCCAGCAGCACCGGCGTGCCGGGTTTGATTTTCACCGCTTCGGTTGACAACACATCAACCACGATTTCCATGCGGCGAGGGTCGCCGATAATCACAACCGGCGTCCCCGAAGCCACGACGCGCTCGCTCTTTTCAACCACGCTCAATACCTGCCCTTTGACCGGCGCAGTGAGTTTGACAATTTTATTCCCGTCATTATTTTCAGCCTCAACGGCGATGAGTCCGGTACGCGCAATCTTCACTTCGGAAGTCGCCGCCAACACTCTTTGCCGCGCGGCTTCCAGTTCATTGGCGCTGGTGGTTTCCAGGTTGCGCGCCTGTTCCACCATCTGCGCCGAAACCAAGCCGTCTTTCGCCAAAGTTTCAGCGCGCAGGCGTTCGCGTCGCGCCTGTTCAAAATCCGCGAGCGCGTGTTGCACCTGCGCTTCGGCTTCGCGTTTGGCAGCTTCGGCGGCTTGCACGCGAGCAGTAATTTCGATGCGCTCTTTCACGTCAATCGGCACCGGCTCAATCTCCGCAACCACCGCGCCCCGACTCACAACATCCCCCTCATCCAATTCAACGCGCCTCAATCTTCCGGCAACCGGCGAAGCAATCACATAACGGTCGTGGGCGCGGGTTTCACCTTCTTCATCAATAGTGACTTGCAACGCGCCGCGCATCGGTCTTGCGGTTTCGACGGTTACAGGCGAAGGCAGAAAAGCGATGATGACCAACGCAGCAATGCCTGCCACGATGAGGAAATAGATGAGGCGTGTCAAAAGCTTTTTCATAACCTTCACTCCCTGGTCTTTAAAACTTCGACCAAATCGAGACTGTTGATGCGACGGCGCACCAGCAGCCCCGAAAACAGTGCCGCAAGGCAAACGATGACGAATGAGAAGGCATAGGTTTTTGAGCCAATCACCAGCGGCATGCGATAGGTTTCGGAATTAAATGCCCACACCAACAGCCCACAGATCGCATAACCCAAGGCAAATCCGAACGGCACCGCCGCAAGCGTCAACAAGGCTTGTTCGCCAAGCAACATCACGGTGATTTCGCGCCGCGTGAATCCCAACACTCTGAGGCTAGCCAGTTCATGCCCGCGTTCCGATAGCGCGATGCGGGCGCTGTTATAGACCACCGCAAAGGCAATGACGCAGGCGAAGGCAATAATAATCGTGGTTGAAATCGTAATGTTTTCGGCAATCGTTTGCAGGAAACTTTCAAGCATCGCTTCACGCATAAAGACGCTGCCGACCGCCGGCGTCTGTTTGAGTTGCAGATAGAGTTTGTCTTCTGTCAAAGCATCGACAGACATCAACGCGCCGGAAATCGTGCCACCTTCGTTCATCAAACGGTTCAAAGCGCGAATGTCCATATAAGCCGAAATGCCGATGAGTTCATCAACCAGATTGGCAACCACAACCTGTTTAATCGGGCGCTGCCCTTCGAGAACCTCTACAGTCACGACATCACCGGCTTTGACGCCCAGCATATCGGCAAGCATAGTCGAAAGCAGCAAACCTTCGGGGGGCACTGCCACGCGCCGCAAATCTTTATCGAGCGGCTGCCGCAAATCGCCGTCTGCTTGAATGCCGAGAATGCCGATGCGTTTGGTGCGATGCTCGAACCTGAGCCGCGCCGCAACCGAACGAAACGGTTCGGCAAGCAACACGCCCGGCAAGTGCGTGAGTTCATATCGGGTTTTCGAGGAACGCGGATTGTTGAAACTGACGGATACGTCTTCGCGTTGCAGGGTGCGAAAATGAACATTGATGATGTAATCGAGGGCATCGAGTGAATAGCGCCCGACAATCAAAATGGCAATGGCAAAAGCGATGCCGATAATCGACAGAAAGGCTTTCCAATGTCGGCGCTCGATGTTGCGGACAATCATTCGCGCCGCCGTCGAGAAAAAGGTTCGCAGGTGTAAACGCTCCAACAATCCCGCGTGAAATTGTGCAGGCGGTTCCGGGCGCATGGCTTCGGCGGGCGGCAAAGCGACAACTCTGCGTACAGCCGAAATCGCGCCGACAAATGCCGCGCCCGCGCTAATCAATACAGCCGTCACCACCGTACTCCAACGAAAATCGAATTGCAAAACCGGAAAGTGGAAAAACTGCGTGTAGAGTTCGGCAAGCCCTTTGCCCATCCACGCGCCGAGCGCCACCCCGAACGCCGTGCCGACCAGCACGGCAAACAGTCCGAAGAACAAATAATGCACGCCGATTTGCGCGTTGCCGTAACCGAAAGCTTTGAGCACGGCAATCTGGTCGCGCTGCGTACTGACCAGTCGCGCCAAAACGATATTGATTAAAAACGCGGCAACGCCGAGGAAAATCGCCGGAATAAAAATGCCCGTGACTTTGTCCTGCTTGATTTCATCGGATAAAAAGCGATGCGAAGTCTGCTCTTCACGTCCGTATGCGCCAAACCCGCCGTAACGTTCAAGCAATTTGTCCAAACGGTCGATGACGAATTGTTCACTGGCACCGGGCGCAAGCGTTAAGGACACATCATTGAATGCGCCATCCATATCGAGGGCATTAGCAATCGCCTGGCGATTCATCCATAAAATGCCGAAACGTTTTTTATCGGGAAAGACGCTGCCGCTTCGCACTTCGTTGACATATTCGGGCGAAATGGCGATGCCGATGACCCGCAAACGTTCCCAGCGCCCGTTGATAATCGCGCCGATTGATGAGCCGACCGCGAGATTATTGGCTTCGGCGAATCCCTCGCTGATTAATGCTTCGTTGCGACTGCCCGGTTGAAAATAATTGCCGCTTCTGAGGTAAATATCATTGAGCACCGGCAGATGCGTCTCAGGCATGGAAATCAATCTGCCGCTTGCCGGTTCATTGAGACCCGGCACATCGAGCGTCACCTCGAAAATCACCCGCGTCTGTACGCTCGATACCCCATCGATTCGCGCAATCTCTGCCGCGAGCGATTCAGGCGCGCGTTTGAGTCCGGCAAAGACATCTGCGAAACGATAGTCGGTGTAATAACTCGCTTGCGAAATGACCAGCGAATCATATGCACTCCGCATGGTGATATAAGTCGCGATGCCGCAGGCGACCACCAACGCCACAGCAATCACCTGCCCGCGCAGATGCCAGAGGTCACGAATGAGTTTTCGATTCAACGATGTCATAAACGGCTCACCCCACCAACCGGCGCATCAATCGCCGTTTGATGCGTTCGACAAATAACAAATAGGTGCCGGTTGCAAGGATTAAAAAAACGAAAAATACCGCAGGCAGCGGCACAAATTTGAGTAGCGCGCCAAGCGGTGTAAAGGGAATTATCATGCTGACAAGAACAATTAAAACCGTCGTCATTGTAAGCGCGCGACTCGGTTTGCTTTGCAAAGGATTGCCCGCCGTGCGAATGATGAAAATCACCAGCGTTTGTGTAACCAGAGATTCAACGAACCAACCGGTGTGAAACAATGCTTCGGAGGCTTGAAAAATTTTGAGCAACACGTAAAAGGTCAAAAAGTCATAAAGCGAACTGATGGGACCGATGTAAATCATGAAGTTGCGAATCAAGCGAATATCCCAGCGGTGGGGTTTATGAATGAAGGTTTGATCGACGTTATCCGTGGGAATCGTCACCTGCGCCAGGTCGTAAAGAAAATTGTTGAACAGAATTTGCGTCGGCAACATCGGCAAAAAAGGCAGAAACATTGACGCCGCAGCCATGCTGAACATATTGCCGAAATTTGAACTCGTGCCCATGAGCAAATACTTCATCACATTGCCGAAGGCTTTGCGCCCTTCGATGATGCCCTGATGCAGAACCAGCAATCCGCGTTCAAGCAAAATAATCTCTGCGGCATCTTTGGCAACATCAGTCGCTGTGGCAACCGAGATTCCGACATCGGCGACGCGCAGCGAGGGCGCATCATTGATGCCGTCGCCCATAAATCCGACAACGTGTTTGCGATTTTTTAATGCGAGGATAATGCGATTTTTCTGCATCGGCGAAACCCGCGCAAAAACGGTTGTCTGTTCGACAACATGCCCGAGCGCGGTTTCCGTCATGCGGTCAATGTCGCTACCGAGCACGATGCGCCCGGTGTCCAAACCAACCTCGGAACAGACGTGACGCGCCACCAGTTCGTTATCGCCCGTGAGAATTTTCACCTTGACGCCATCGGTTGCAAGCATTTGAAGAGTTTCGCTTGCGCTATCTAACGGCTTATCGGCAAAGGTGAGAAAGCCCGCAAGCACGAGATGGTTTTCGTCAGCCTGGGAATATTGGTTTCGCGCTTCGATTTCTTTAAACGCCACGGCGAGCACGCGAAACCCTTGCTCGCTCAACTGGCAGTAAACTGCTTCGGTTTTTTGTTTGGTTGCCAAATCAAGCGGGTGACGAACGCCGGCAACTTCATAAGCCTTGCATAAGGCGAGCACGCTTTCAGGCGCGCCCTTGGTGATGAGCAGACGCGAATCGTCACGCTCGACCACAATCGATAGACGACGACGCTCAAAATCAAAAGGGATTTCGTCGAGCTTTTCATAGTCGCGCACATCCGGGTGGTCGTGAATCAAGATGGCTTCATCGAGCGGGTTGAGGTTGGCTTTATGTTTGATTGCCGCATCGAGCGGATTTTGGATGCCGGTTTCAAACAGGCTATTCAAATAAGCCAATAAAAACGGGCGTTCCGAAGGGTTTCCGAAACAATCCAAGTGCCTATCAAGCGACATCGCGCCGCTCGTAAGCGTTCCGGTTTTATCTGAACAGAGAATATCAATGCTGCCGAAATTTTGAATGGCGGCGAGGTGTTTGACAATCACCTTTTGTTGCGCCATGCGCATGGCGCCGCGTCCGAGCGTGACGGTTGAAATCATCGGCAAAAATTCCGGCGTCAGTCCAACGGCTAAAGCAATCGCAAAGAGCAGGGATTCGAGAGCGTCGCGGTGCAACCAGGTGTTGACAAAAAAAACAAACAGCACCAGCAGGAAAACCACGCGCGCAATCAAATAGCCGAAATGTTTTGCGCCGCGTTCAAATTCGGTTTCGGGAACTTTGGCGGCAAGGCGTTCGGCAATCTGTCCGAACAATGTTTGTGAGCCGGTCGCTGTCACCAAAGCGATGGCTGTACCGCTGATGACCGAGGTGCCGAGAAAAATCAGATTGCGGGCTTCGATTGGCGACCTCGCTTCGGCGGTTTCGGCAAGCGCATCTTTGGCGACCGGCAAAGATTCGCCGGTAAGCCCGGCTTGTTGAACGTGCAAATCGCGCGATTCCAGAAGCCGCGCATCTGCCGGAACCAGATTGCCCGCTGCCAGCCGAATGACATCGCCCGGTACGATTTCGCGGCGTAAAATCTCTTGCCACTTAGCGTCGCGCAAAACCGTAGCGGTCGGGGCAATCTCTTTTCGCAATCTCTCAACGGCGCGTTCCGAGCGTGCCGTCTGTACAAAATTGAGCGCCACACTGAACCCAACCATGAGCGCAATAATCGCTGCATTCACCCAATCACCGATACCGGCTGAAATCGCGCTGGCAATCAAAAGCACGATAACCAGCGGGTTCATGAAAAACCGCAACAGTTGAATGAGCGGGGTGGCGCGGCGAATGGCAACCGGCTCATTCGCGCCAAATTTCAACAACCGCTGACGCGCCTCTTGCCGGCTGAGTCCTTCAACGGAAATTGTCGCCAGCGGTTCAGCCTTCACCATCGTTGTCGCAGTTGTGACCATCTTCGTTGCCTCGCAATTTTTCACCACAGCAATTCATCGGGATGTTTCTTTTCCCGGTTATTAAACGATTCGACAATCTCGCCGCTGCGAATGCGAATCACCCGGTCAGCCATTGCCGCGATTGCCGCGTTATGGGTGATGACGGCGGTGGTGGTTCCCAACTCCTGATTGACCCGTTCCAAAACTTCGAGAACCACTTTGCCGGTTTCATAATCGAGCGCCCCTGTCGGTTCATCGCACAACAGCACATCGGGTTGTTTGGCGATGGCGCGGGCAATCGCTACACGTTGTTGTTCACCGCCCGATAGTTGCGCAGGAAAATGGTTCAAGCGTTCGCCAAGCCCGACCAGGCGCAAAGCGTCTGCGGGCTTCATCGGGCGCGCGGCAATCTCTGTGACGATGGCGACGTTCTCTAAAGCGGTAAGACTTGGAATCAAATTGTAAAATTGAAAAACAAAACCGACGTGTTCGCGGCGAAAGCGTGTGAGTTCAGTTTCACTAGCTGCGGTCAGGTTATGGTCTTTGAAAATCACCTCGCCGCTACTGGGCACATCGAGTCCGCCCATAATATTTAAGAGGGTTGATTTGCCGCTGCCGGAGGGTCCGAGCAAAACGACGAATTCGCCTTTGAATAAATCAAGAGTGACCGAACGCAGAGCAAAAACTTCGACATCGCCCATGTGATAAACCTTGGAGATGGCGTGCAGATGAAAAACCGCTTCCTGAGTTTGCGGCTTATCGCTCACCGCAGTCGCGTATTCATTTGTTTCATCAACCACCAGCCTTTGCATAGCCAGAGGTTAAGTGCAACCACCATACCGCGAAAAATTTTCACCTGGAGGCAATCGCCTGCGGGATGTCGGGTCATTAGCGCGATTTCTCGCAACCGGATGGGTAACTTTCCACTAAAGCGAATCAAAATACAGCATAACTGCCGGACATTGTGCCCTTTGGCGCTGGCACAATGATTGCCATTAGCGCCAACGGATAAGTTTATGTAAAGAGAGAATGCAGATGAATCGCGCGCATTATCCGTTTCGTGTCGCTGTTGTCGGAACCGGTCGCGTTGGCTCAACATTCGCTTATGCACTCCTGCTCAGAGGTTTGGTTTCTGAAATCATCCTGATTGATAAAGACAAAGCTAAAGCCGAAGGCGAAGCGATGGATTTAAGTCAAACGGTTCCGTTCACTCACCCTACTCAAATCCGCGTAGGCGAATATAAAGATTGTGAACAAGCCGCCGTGATTGTCATTGCCGCAGGGGTGCACCCGCAAAAAGGCGAATCGCTTCTGGATGCCATAAAGCGCAATGTTTCGCTGATGCGAGAAGTGGTGCCGCAGATTTGTCGATATAACAAAGACGCGGTTTTGCTGGTCGCTACTCAACCGGTCGATTTGATGACCTATGCGGCATATAAAATTTCGCGTCGAGCCGCGCATAAAGTCTGCGGTTTCGGAACCCTTGCCGATACGGCGCGGCTTCGCGAACTTTTAGGCATTCATTATGGCATTGCTCCGCATAACATTCATGCTTACATCATCGGAGAACAGGGCAAAGGTGAAGTGCCCGTCTGGTCGCTTGCCAACATTACCAGTATGCAACTCAAAGATTTCTGCTTTACCAATGGCATTGATTATGACCAGAAAGCCCTGGATGATCTTTTCCGACGAGCGCGCGATGAAAGCTATCAAATCATCGAACGCAAAGGCGCGCTTTATTTTGCGGTTGGCGCAGGTTTACTGGGAATTGTTGAAGCGATATTGAAAAACCAGAAACAGGTGTTTTGCGTTTCCAGCCTGATTGAAAATTATTATGGCATCAGCGATGTGTGTTTGAGTTTGCCGGCAGTAATCGGGACCAACGGCGTAGAAAAGGTTTTACGACTTGAATTGAACCACCAGGAAATTGCAGGATTAAGACAGTCAGCCGAATTTCTTAAAGCCAACCTTGCAAAATTGGCTTTGGAGGCGAGATGAAGCGTATTGCAGTTTTAACCAGTGGTGGCGATGCTCCCGGCATGAATGCGGCAATTCGGGCGGTCACGCGAGCCGGCATAGATCGCGGCTATGCCGTCTTTGGGGTGCGGCACGGATTTGCCGGTTTGATTGCCGAGGATTTTATTCAACTTGGGCTGCGCGATGTCGGCGGTCTGATTCAAAAAGGCGGCACCTTTCTGGGCAGCGCCCGTTGCCCTGAATTCAAAACCGAAGAAGGTCGTTTGCAAGCCCTCAGAAGTTTGCACAATCGCGATATTTCAAGCGTGGTCATCATTGGCGGCAACGGTTCGCAAACCGGCGCCAATCAGCTTTCACGTTTAGGGATTCAAGTTGTCGGCGTTGCTTCAACGATTGACAATGATTTGTATGGCGCAGACATCACCATCGGTGTGGATACGGCGCTCAATGTGGCGCTTGAAGCCATTGACCGGTTGAAGGTCACCGCGTCGTCGCATCAACGCGCCTTTCTGGTGGAAACTATGGGGCGCAAGTCCGGCTATCTGGCGTTGATGGCGGGACTCGCGGGGGGCGCTGAAGCCATCGTCATTCCCGAAGTCGAAGTTGACCCCGAAGACCTGGCTGTCGAAATCCGCGATGATTATGAACGCGGCAAACCGCACGCCATCATCGTGGTTGCCGAAGGCGCAACTTACAATGCCGAAGCGCTGGCGAAATATTTTAAAAAGCATCGCGAGCGTCTGGGATTTGATTTGCGCGTCACCATACTCGGTCACGTGCAAAGAGGCGGCTCGCCCGGCGCTTTCGATAGACTGTTGGCAACCCAGCTTGGCGCGGCTGCCGTTGAGCATCTCGCTGAAAATAATCACGGCGTTTTGCTCGGATTACAGCGCGGCAGGGTTGAAGCGACCTCGCTTGAGAAAGTCGCATCAACGAAAAAAACCCTCGATGCCAAATTATTACAACTGGCGCGGGTGCTGGCGGCTTGATTGACGCAAACCCATTTCTGCAAATTCCGGCAAGTGTTGTTGAAGTCGGCTTATCTGCCGCTGTCAATGATTGAGTAACCCCTGGAGCATTTCCACCCGGCTCACCAATCCTAAGCGCCACACCTGTGACAAAATTTCTTGAAGTGAATCCACACCGTTGAAAAATATTGGACACCTGAAATGGCGGTAAACCGGTTTTCCTTTCCCTATTCCAGTCATCTATCGCCATCGGCACCTGGCATATGATGGCGCTTTTCCCGCTTGGTTAAATGGCACATCAGTTGCACGATTGGTGAACAGTTTCGGGGCGGCAAGCAAATACGTCATGCCCTTATTGGTATTTACCAGCCTATCTCACCCTTATACAGGTGATCTGTAATCATTTTTAATTACCTGTGTAGCTTTATAGGAGGTCTTTGATGAAACGAATACTAACTGTTCTTATCCCCTTAGCCCTACTTCTCAGCCTTTCAACCTTTGCCCAGAAAAATAGCGATATTGACCCAGCGCCGGTATCACCGCCAACCGATCCCATAATGATCATTCAGGATGATACGAGTGGCAATTTTATAGTTTTTGATCAGACGACAGGTGCCTATAAATTTGTCCAATGCAATAGCAATGTAATTTTGAGCGGGTTGGGCTTAGTTGAAGCTGATGGCGATAGTCTTACCCTGATCCATATTCAATCGGATCGTCAGGTTATATTTTCCTGCAATATGGCTACGCATGAAGGTAAAGGTTCGATTGAGATTATGCCCTTGCCAAAACTCGGGATTAAATCTCAGGTTATGACGGTGTTGGATAGCGATATGACAAACAGTTCAACCAACTGTTATGAAAAATATCCCGGCAAATAACGCTGTGCCGGTTGCTATAAAAGGTAGAAAGGGTTTCGCGTATTTCTACCTTTATCTATTTCAAGCACTGGCAACCGGAACTGAGAAGAAGTGTGCAATCTTACCCAAGCGATGGTATCAAAGTGCGTAAAAATCGCCATCCCATCGTTGAAAACCCGCCAAAACCGGCAATTCCGTCCGCGTTTTCACTGGCATAAACTTTGCTCCATTCGTTAATGGGGTTCAACAGTTGAATTGTTTGAAACCCTCTTCTGCTCCGAAACGCTCTCACACGAGTAATGAAGCTTTGGTAATTCACGGGGGATTGACTGAGAAACCTTCTTACTCGTGTGGGAGATCTATTTGACAATCATCAACAAGGAGGTGAGTCATCATGACAGGGACAGGATTAGCTCCCAAAAAGATGATGCGTGAAATGACCGCGTTGGATCCTTTCCGCATTTTCCAAAATCGGATGAGTCGCTTCTTCGATGAAGACTTCCCGTTCGCCATTCCTGAAGAAACCTTGTCGCTCAAGACCTGGATGCCATCTTGTGACATTTATGAAACCGAAAATGAAATTGTCGTCAAAGCGGAACTTCCGGGTGCCAAGAAAGAAGATGTCAAGGTCAATATCGAAAATAACATTTTGACCTTGAGCGGTGAGCGCAAGTTTGAAGAGGAGACCCGCAAAGAAAATTATGTCAGGGTCGAACGGAAGTATGGTGAATTTTTGCGAAGCTTTACACTGCCAATGACAGTGGATGCCAACAAAGTGGTGGCGGATTTCAAGGATGGACTCTTGACCATCACCTTACCAAAGAAAGAAGAAGCAAAGCCGAAACCGATTGAGATTACCGTTAAATAAATTACCCCAACCAGGCTCACTGAACACTACGTGTCAACGTCAGGCTCTCAGTGAGCCTGTTTCCGTTTTGAGGGTTTTCACAAAAGGGCAAAAACTTATGACGACTTTCCTTTTGGAGCTTTGCGGAAATTGATCGCCGCGTTTCGCCTGTCGGTATTGCAAATTTGGTTTGCGCACCGAAGACGCGCTTCTCATCAGGAGGTAGAACCATGAATTACCCACACCTGCATTCGAGCGATATTGTTTTATGGCTCAGGTGGACGGCGAGAATCTGGAGCGTGATGAGCGTCGTCCTGCTCTTCCTTTTCTTTATCGGTGAAGGCATACAACCTGCCAAAATTACCCCGAAAGAATGGGTTGGTTTATTGTTTTTTCCGGTCGGCGTGGTCATCGGACTGATGATTGCCTGGCGGCGCGAAGGCTTGGGCGGATTGATTACGGTTTCAAGTCTTGCGGCATTCTATTTCATTTATGAATGGCTGCTCAGCGGTTCTTTTCCGAAAGGCTGGGCATTTTTAATGTTTGCCGCGCCGGGGTTCATTTATCTTTTGGTCTGGTGGCTGGCGCGCCACGTCAAAAACGTTGCGATGCCATAAGCCGAGCATCGCTAAACCGGCACATCAGAGATAACCCGGAAGACCGGGAAGGCTGCCGCGATCTTTTCAAATTCGGCAATCGGCGCATCTTTGTTTACGGGTACGTGCGGGCGCGCCCCGGGTGCCCGCTTTAAGTAGGCTTTCAAAATCACGGCGCGCTTGTCAGCCTGCACTTCTTCGAGTTGAATGGCTTCACGACCGCCGCTTCGTAAAACTGCTCGTCCTCCGGCGGCTCTGACGTTACGCACCCATTGAACATCATCGCCAAGCATGGAGACGAGGTATCGCTCTCCGTTGACAATGGCAACTACCACAGGCAATGAGAAAGTTCGTCCAGACTTTCGACCGACCACTTCCAATGTCTCCATGTAATTGGCGGTGACGCCCAGCGAAGCTACTATTGCCGAAGCTCTATTCATCACCTTCGCCAGCCAGTTGGGTCGCTGACCACGATACAACCATCGCGTGAAGTCGGATAAAATCTGCATAACGACAGTCCCTCTATTCTTTTATCTGATTATTTAATCGTCTTATTCAGCGGGCACGGTAAGCCGGAGATTGTTGAATCGCCTGGGGTCTGTAGAAACAAAAAAAATATCGCCAGCGGTCAATCACTGAGCCGTTATTCCAGCAACGCTGCCGGAGAGTAGAGCAGGCACACACTCGGCTTTTGTGAGCGGGTATACTTTGACCGCTGGCGACTTCATTAGACCCCTACGCTAAGGTATTCCCTTCAGCGTTATGCTTATTGAAAGTTCACCTTGCGGTTGTCATAAGAGCAATAGACGTGCCGCGTATAAAAACAGCAAATTTCGATTAAAATCGGGCTTTGCCACACGAGTTTGCGAGAAAACCCGCACGCCACTGCGGAAGATTTCCCTAAGGGCTGAGTGAATCTGCCCAATTTCAGAAAAAATAGTTTTACAAGAATCAGAAAAAGCCTTTAAGCAGTTGGCATGGCGGTTGCTCGATGGTCAAACAAGGTTTGGTTTATTTAACGACCGATTCTCGCAAAGGAGAGTGGACAGATGAAAGTGCTCGTTGCTATTGATGGGTCGCTCAATTCAACTGCTGTCATCAATGAAATCGTTGCGCGTGAGTGGTCGCCCGACACCGCCATGTGCGTGCTCTATGTGCGCGACCCGAAATCGCTCTCATCACATTTCGTTGATGTCGAAGCTTATGTCGAAGCCGAAAACACTTCGGCAAAATCTCTGGTCAAACATGCTGCCGAAAAATTGCGCGCCCGTGGCATTTCAACAACCGCCGCGATTATGAAAGGTCGTCCGGCAAAAAGCATCGTCAACTTTGCCAAAACCTGGGGCGCGGATTTTATTTTGCTCGGCTCGCACGAAACCACCCTCAGCCACCTGCTTTCCAAAAACACCGCAAAAGATGTTTTGCGCCATTCGCCTTGCTCGGTTGAAATCATCCGCGCGAAAAAACCCGATAAATCTCTTGCAAGCCAACTGCACGGGTGAAGTAAAACTTCGGGATGGCACCTTGATTCATTCGCGCCCGATTCACCCGGGCGATGAAAAAAAACTTTTAAGCTTTTTTTGTTCGCTTTCCACACCAGCACACCGCGCAGTGTGAAAATCCCGGTCGTTGTTCTAAACTCTAAATCCCCGCAGTCAGAATTTTTTAAAGCGAGAATAAGCATATGGCGACAAATATCGAAGGACTGCCTTCGGCAACCGCGAAAGTACCGGCAGAAAAAAGTCCCAAAGAACGTTATTTCCTCGAAGGCCCGCATTCCCGACAATCGGAACTGTGGATGCTCTTTCGCATCATGTGGGAATTTTTAAAAGGTTTTCGCACCCTGCATTTTGTCGGACCCTGTGTGACGGTTTTCGGCTCGGCGCGATTTACCGCAGACCACCCCTATTATGAAATGGCGCGCCAGGTCGGCGGCAAACTGGTCGATTTAGGCTTTACGGTGATGACCGGCGGCGGGCCAGGCATTATGGAAGCCGCCAATCGCGGCGCGAAAGAGGTCGGCGGGCGCTCGGTCGGGTGCAACATTCAATTGCCTTTTGAGCAAAAACCCAACCCCTATCTCGACCGCTGGGTGAGCATCAAATATTTCTTTGTGCGCAAAGTGATGCTGCTCAAATATTCTTACGCCTTCATCGTTTTGCCCGGCGGCATGGGAACGATGGATGAATTGTTTGAAGCCCTCACCTTGATTCAAACCAAAAAAGTTTTGAACTTTCCCGTGGTGTTAATGGGCACAGATTATTACGCGCCGATGATGGATTTTCTGCGCAAGATGGTTATCGCAAAAACCATTTCGCCCGAAGATTTGGATTTACTGTTAGTCACCGATTCGACGGATGAAGCTATGGCGCACATCCAAAAACATGCGGTTGAAAAATTCGGCTTGCAGCGAAAGAAAGTCATGAAGCGTCGGCGCTGGCTCGGCGAATGATGTGGGGATTACAACCATCAGGAAATGGTTATTAAAAGCAGACGCCCTTAAAAAAAAGAAAGTGTATCTTGGTGATTGGACAGATGAAACAGATAGCCTGCCTGAAAATCTGATCCGCCTTGTCCGCCGAATCCGAGGAACAATTTTCACCCTTCGTCTGGAGCCGATTAAATTTTTTGGTAAAACCTCCGGCATTCAACGACGGTTTAATTCGCCAGGCTGTTCGCCTCATTTTCAGCCAATCGCGCCAGCAACTCTGCTCGTGTAAAAAATTGTCCGTTCACCATGACCGCTGCGATTTTCCGAGTATTGCGAATATCATCAAGGGGATTCTCATCAAGCAACACGAGGTCGGCAATTTTGCCTTGTTCAATCGTTCCAAGCGAATCGCTCAAGCCGAGATAAATTGCCGGATTGCGCGTCGCGGTTTGCAAGGCTTCCATTGGCGTGAGTCCCAATTCGACGAATAATTCCAACTCCCGATGAAGGCTTGCGCCCGGCTGCGCCCAGAGGTTCGGCGCATCGGTTCCGGCTAAAAACCGGACGCCGGCTCTATGCATCGCCTGCATGATTTCGGGAACTTTATCATTGCCTGCAAAGCTGAAAATATTTTCCGCCGAAGCGTTCAGACAACAGCCATCCAACCACAGCGATTGCGCTTGCAATAACGATTGCCCTTGAAATAGCGGCTGGGTTTTAAACCATGCCGGGGTTTTGTTGAATTGCAGATCATCGGGTTGACGCGGTTTTTTTCGATTGGCAAGCTCAGGGTTCCAGAGTCCGACCAGAGTCGGGGTTTGCCAGGTTTGATTTTTCGCGAAATGGGCGAAGAGATTTTCGGCTTTCGCTTGACTGTAGGTTTGCGCGCCTCTCGTGAGAATCCGTTCAAGCGCATCGTGCAACAGCGCCGCATCGCCGGCGCGACGGGCTTCGAGCAAGCGGCGGCGCAAATCATCTTCATCTGTCGAACAGGCGAGCAACACGCCGCTCAGGTGTTCAATGCTTCGTTGCCCGGCGTCCGAGGCTTCAACGGCACTGACGCTATCGGGAACATGCCCGGCAAACGGCAGATTATTTTTTTGGGTTTCATCGGCAATCGCAAAATAGGCATCGCGGGAAAGCAAGGTATAGACTTTGATGAAGTCGATTTTGTAGTCGCGCAAATCAGCAATCGCCCGGCGAGCTTCGCTTGCATCTTTTACGCCGATGGACAGGTGCGGGAACATCGCCGGCGACCCGTCAAGTATCGCGCCTGCGGCAACAAAACGCGGCGCAAGCAGTGACCCGTCGCGGATTGCCTGACGCCACACGGGGATTTCTGCGAGTTCATCGGGCGGGCTTCCCATATCGCGAAAGCCGGTCACGCCGTTTGTCAGAAACCTGGCGGCGGTATGCGGCAATCGCCGTTTTTGCAAAACGTGGACGTGCATATCCCATAAGCCAGGGATCAGGAATTTACCTGTGCCATCAATGACCCTGGCGTTTTCGGAAAAGCGATTGTCGGGTGTCGGGAAAATTTCGTTGATGCGTCCGCCGCTCACAACCACCGTCATATCCTTTTGCGCGGGGCTTCCGGTTAAATCAATAACCGTAACGTGATTGATGACGAGCGAGCCGGATATGGCGAGTTCTTGAGATGGTCTGATGAGTGGAAATGCCAGTACAGCAAGCAACGCAAGCATCACCAGAAATTTTCTCATAGCAGCTCTTTTAACATGCCTATGGTCACGCGGTCTGGAAGCGAAGCGCGATGAAAACTGAGCAGCGTCGTCACCCCATCCTGCGATTCAATTTGAATGACTTCGCTTTGCCCTTCGCTCTCATATCGCACATGGGTCGGCGCAGTGATGGTGTGGGTCAGGTGATTTTTGGCGCTTTCTCCCATAATCAATTCCAGACTGCTGTGCCCATTCTGGCTGAGTTCGGCAATGATCCCCTCAAAGGGAATCTCGCGGGTTTCGTGTTGCGCGCCGAAATCTCTGCTGAAGATTTCGACAGTGAGAATCCACCCTCGATGAAAACGGCTGAAGTCATGAAAGAAATTTTTCCATTCGCTTTTCGGAATTTCATTCGTCGGCATAATCAAATCTCCTTGATGAAAACGGACTATGAATCTCTATGCCACCAGACACGCGCCAGTTTATTTTCATGTGAAAAATCATAGCGCACTTCACCGTCAAATGCCTTTTCAAGCGCGTGTCCGAGCCGTTGCGCCAGATGCTCGGTGGTTGTCGTTAAAGTGAGTTTGGTTTCGCCCTCGGCTTGCCAATTGATAATTTGCGCCAACGGGTTGGTTTCAGCGGCTCTCGCGGCTTCATTCTGCAAAAGCAGTTCGATCTCTTGCCGGTGGGCTTGCCAGAATGCGCCATCAACAAATAAAAACCCGCCGGGAACGCCGACATTTTTCTGCACACAAGCCGGGCAAACAGTGTATTGTGAAGGTTCCCATTTTTGCGCTTTACCTTTTTTGGCGGGCGCTTCTAAAGACCAACGGCGATTGGCGTAAATCGCGCCACAGCTTTTACAAATCGAAGGTTCTTTAGCCGGGCGTTGGTTTGACGCGGCAGTTGGATGGTCAACCCGTTTGGTGAAAGACGTATTGGTATATCGTTTTGTGGTACGCATAAACACCTCCTGTAGCAAAAATCTCTGCGGTTGATTAAAATGACAAAACTATAAACTCGGTGTCCGAATGTCAGCTTCGCTGCGGGTCTGACAATCCAGACATCTCGCGACCATAGGGTTTGTGAGTAACCGTCGGGTGGCGATTTTCCGACCGCAATCAACACAGATGCCGAATAAGTGCTGATGCAAACGCGCCAGCGCCTCATCGATGTCGCGCAATTCGGTTTGCAGATTGGCGCGGTGCATAAATTCAACTTCGCGCAACTCATCTTCAGCGGGCGAATCGCGCTCCTGCCAGTCACCCTGCATTTCATCCGCCGTTGCCGTAATATTTCTGGCAATCGCCTGTTCCAATTGACGCCGCTGTTTAAGCAGACGGGCTTCGAGTTGTGCGAAAACCTGGTCACGAGTCAAATCGGTTTTGATTGCTGTCCTTTTCATCATGTCACTCCTCTACAATTCAAGGATTCCGTTGAAAGAAAAATTCGCCTGAAGGTTTGGCTCAGGGTTTCAGCGCCAGCGGTTTTTCATCATGCACCACCACGATGGTGCCAACCGGGGTCAACCGACTGAATTCGACGGCGGCAAACATCGGAATGCGAATGCAACCGTGACTTGCCGGCGTAACCGGAACCGAAGGATTGCCGTGAATCGCAATGCCGCCGCAAATGTAGTTCGGATAGTAGAGCAGACCGAGCGGACTTTTTCTCCAGCCCTGGATTTTGCGACAGACAGTGAATTTTCCGGTTGGCGTCACCGCGCGGCGCGTCCACCCTTCGGAAGTAAACTCTTTGCCACTGCCGGATGAAATCGGCAGAATGCGCGAGACCGCGCCCTCAACGTCCACCATAAAAAGCACCTGTTTAAACAGGTCTACTTCAACATGCGCATAGCCGGGTTCACGCGGCAGAGGTTTTTCGGCAATCAATAAAGCGGCGTATTCGTCTCTGGTTAATTTGCCGGTTCGCTTGCGCCCGGTAATTTTTTGAAACGCAATCAACGCCTGCCTTGACCCTTCATCAAATACCCCGTCAATGGCACCTGTCCAATACCCCAACCCGGCAAGCAGGTTTTCCGCTTCCAGAATTTCAGCTTTTGATAAAGGCTCGGTAGCCTTTTTTTGCTGGGGTAAAGTTTCGTTCTGTCCGGCAGAAGAGATAAAGCCATCCTGAGCCGAGACACTTGCGCCGGTGAGTGTTAGGCAGAGCAGGAAACCCGTTACATATAAAAACCCTCTCGTGTCAAAAAACGGTCGCGGATTTTTGCTGTTGCCGTTCATGCATAGGTTGTTGTGTGCAAATTATGCGCCATTAAAATGGCTTTCGAGATGCGCCTGAGCGGGTGCATCAGCGGCTTTTTTGCGTGAAATTTCGCTTTAGTTAAACCCTTCGCAGGGGAATAAAGCGCAGTGAATCAGGATGATTGCGTTTTCATCGGGCATTGCCCGACAAGCGTTTCAACAGGATATGGATTGCGGCGCAAATTTAGCGCCGCCTGTGATTGATTTTACTCGGAACCGGTTGAGCCAGCCGCTCTAGCTTTTGAGAACCTCAGCAATGGTGGTCAGCAATTTTTCCGCAGAGTAAGGTTTCAACAGAAAAGTTCTGACGCTCAAACCGGCGGTTTCAAAATTTTTACCGTTATCGGTTAAACCGCTGCTGGCAATCACCCGGACATTCGGGTCAATCTTGCGCAAGGCGCGAATGGTCGCCGTGCCATCCATGTAGGGCATCATCATGTCGGTCAACACCACAGCGATTTTGTCCTTGTTTTGGGCAAACAATGCGACCCCTTCAGTGCCGTCATTGGCGGTCAAGACCGCATAACCGAAAGCTTGCAAAATGCCTTTGGTGACCTCGCGTATGGCTTCCTCATCATCGACCACGAGAATCAATTCGCCGTGCCCGCGCGGCAGTTCGGGAGTCACCTCTTTTTGTTCCGAAAGCATCCCGGTATCGATTGCCGGAAATGACAAACGGAATTTGGTGCCTTTGCCCGGTTCACTGTAAACATCAATAAAGCCGCCATGACTTTTCACAATCGCCATCACCGTCGACAGTCCAAGCCCCGTCCCCTTGCCCTGTTCTTTGGTGGTAAAAAACGGTTCAAAAATTTTATCAATGATGGACGGCTTAATCCCTTCGCCGGAATCTTCAACCGTGATGACGACATAGCGACCGGGTTTGGCTTCCAGATGCATGCGCGCATAGGCTTCATCAATGATGCGGTTTTCCAGAGTAATGGTGATTTTCCCGCCATCGGGCATGGCATCACGCGCATTCACACAAAGATTCATCAACACCTGATGCAGTTGGGTGGCGTCACCTTTGATATTCCATAACTCTTTGTTTTCCGGCAGCGTCATCACAATCTCTATGGATTTCGGCAGGGTATCTTTGAGAACTTTAACGATGTCGCGGACGATGTGTTTCGGTTGCAGGGCGATGCGTTCACCTTCGATGCCTCTGGCAAACGCCAGCACCTGTTTAATCAACTGCCCGCCACGTTCGGCATTGATGCGCAGGGTTTTCAAAAGGTTTTGCGTCTCTTCATCGTTATGTTTCAGTTGCAGCAGTTGAATCGACATCAAAATCGGTGCCAGCAAGTTGTTGAGGTCATGAGCAATGCCTCCGGCAAGTGTGCCAATGCCTTCCATGCGTTGGGCGCGCAAAAACTGCGCTTCTAACTTTTTCTTGTCAGTGATGTCGGTGTTGATTGCCATGATGGATTTCGGTTGTCCGCTTTCATCGCGCACCAGTGTCCAGTGTCCTTCGGTAATCAACTCTTTGTGATTGCGGTGGCGCTGGCGAATCTCGCCAACCCATTCGCCTTTTTCGAGAACCGTGCGTTTGGCTTCTTCAAATTGTGCGGTATTTTCGTCGTACAATAATTCTTGAACTTTTCTGCCAATCGCTTCCTGCGCAGTCCATCCATACAAACGGTCGGCGCTCTTATTCCAAAATAAAATCCGGTCATCGAGGTCGCGAACGACGATGGCATCGCGCGCGTGATTGAGCAGCGCCGCCTGCTCGAGCAAACGTTCTTCATCAAGTTTGCGTTGCGTCACATCGCGGATGATGACCGTAAAAAAGCGCTCCTCATTGGTGTGGGCATGCGAAATCGAAGCTTCAATGGGAAATTCCTCACCATTGGCGCGCAATCCGAAAACCGTGCCGAGCGACCCCATCGAACGTTTGGTGGCGTTGGTCTTTCCGAATTTCGGAATGTACTCTGCATGCGCAGCGCGAAAGCGTTCAGGAATGAATTTGTCGAGTGAATGGCCAATCGCTTCAGCCGCCGGACAGCCAAACATTTTCTCTGCTGAAGCATTGAATAAAACGATACGTTGCGATGAATCCACAGTAATAATCGCATCCATCGCGGAGTTGATGATTTCAGCAAGTTGCATAGGGTTTTCCAAAATGGTACGGCTGAGGATATTGCTGTAAGGCTCGAATGGGTCGGATTTTGCGCGTAAAGATGCGCCTTCATTCAAGTCTACTGCCTCATGGGTTGTTGATACCGTACGATCTTTCATACGTCTGCAATTAGTGAAATCTCAATGTCGTAAAGGGTCTTTTAGTGAATACATTGGAAGCTAACTTTCTTGAGGTTCAGAGTAACGCCCTCAGGTGTGGGAGAAGAGCGATTTACGCATCAATGCGTAACTCTGAACGTTAAAGGAATATCAACTAACTTAGTTTCCAATGTAGTGAATCTCTATTGGTTAAGAATTTTTATGTTTAGCAGCGAGATTCGTACTCTATCGTACAAGGTTGCGCTGCCTTGCACAAGCATCAAGCCCAAAGAATCGGTTAATTTTGCAGGGATTATCGTTCAAGGGATATAAACTGAAGAGGTTGATAAACCGGCATCAAATGCGGTTCAACTTTCACTGAGTCCCGTAACCTTGTCGATTCGCAGGCGAAAGATGACAATCTCTTTGCCTTTGCCAGTGGTCATGTCTTCAACCGGGGTCAGATAGGGAAAGCGCGTCAGGATTCTTCGCATAAACCATAATCGCTCATCCGGGTCGATGAGTTCTTCGTAACGCCCAAAAGCGATAGCGCTGCGCCAGGTATAGCCGTTTTGCAATTCCTGAACTTGCAGACAGACTTGCGGGTTCTGGCGCAACGCTTGAATTTTTTTACCCAGGGTTGAGTGAACATAAATATCGCCATCGTGATAGACATAACTCACCGGCACTACATAGGGCGCGTTTTCGCTCACACACCCCAGATGACCGAGATGTCCATGACTTAAAACTTCTCGCGTCTCTTCATCACTAAGGCGTCTTAACATACAACCCTTCGTTTAAGCGGCTACGGCTTCACCGGTGCGAACAATTTCAACAGAGCATTTCGCATGCGAAGCCACTGCCTGAGAAACCGAACCTAAGAACATGCGTTTGAGTCCGGTATAACCATGCGAGCCGAGAACAATCAAATCCGCACCCCATTTTTCCGCTTCATCCACAATCGCGCTCTTGGGATTGCCCTTGATAATTTCGGTGGTAATTGCCAAATTGCTTTCAGCTTTCTTAAAAGCCTGTGTCGCTTTATCAATCGCATCCGTCGCCTGTTGCCGCGCCGATTTATCCATCTCTTCCCAGAAATCTGCGGGCAATGACCAGACCTCTGTCATATAGGGTTGGAACGGTTCCATCACGGAAATGACTTTCACTTCGCTACCGGCAGCCCACGGACGTCTGGCGACAGACTCGACCGCCGCATCGCTAAAAGCGGAACCATCTACGGCTAATAGGATTTTCATATCGTTACCTCCTTCTTTAACCTCTACTTTTTTACACGCATAGATGCAAATTTTGCTCCAAAATTTACGGTTTCGCGGCTTGGATGTTGGGTCGCAAAGGTCGCGCAATCAACACCGGGCAGGGCGCTTGTCTCAGCACCCGATCAGCATTTGAGCCAAAAAGCGTACGCATTCCATATCCTGTACCGCTTGCGCCCATGCAAATCAAATCAATGCCCTCTTCTTCGGCATAATTGAGAATTTCGCGATAAGGTTGACCTTCGCGTATGGCTTGTTTCAAGTCACACCAGGCGAGGGCTTCCATCGGCACCATGCCATTCAAACGCGCTGCTGCCGCTTGAAAGGTCACATCCATCGTGAAAGGCAGACGCGAAAGTTCCGGCGTCTCTGAATTGCGCCGCTCCGGCAACACATGCAGCAGATGCAATTCCCCTTGATACTCTTCGGCAAGCGATAGCCCGTAAGCGAGCGCCAGTTCCGCATCGGTGGAAAAATCATAAGCCACCAGCACACGGTTGAGTTCACCCTTTGTCGTTTTGCCTACCCAGTCCTGTTCATTGGGATGTGAAACCATCACCGGACAGGGGGCAATGCGCGACACCGCTTCAGCCGTTGACCCCAGCAGCGCGGAAGCTTTGGGGCGGCGTTGTGAACGCATGACAATCAAATCGGCTGATAGTTCCGCGGCTCGCGAAACAATCGCTTCGACCGGCTCGCCTTCAACCAGCAGGATGCTGCAATCAAACTCTTCCGAGGATTCAAACTGCATATGTTTGCCGACACAGTTTTCCAAAACACTTTTAATTTGCGCCCGTTCCGATAAATCCACAATTTTGCGGTCATCGACGGCGTGCAGAATAAAGAGTTTTGCCGAATAGTCCCGCGCCAGCGCAATCGCATATCGCAGGGCTTCATCAGAATCCGGCGCCATATCCACCGGGCAAACGATGCGGCTAAAGCCTATGCGCTTATTCGGAATTTTTGATAGATGCATCATACCTTCTCACTCTCCCAAAATTTCTCCCAAGTTCTATGGACTCAAGCTAGTGCAATGACTGTGCCGCTTTAAAATTTGCAAATCTGAATTCAGTTTTGCGAAATTATGACCATTTGAGCGGGTAGATTTCCGCAGTTTGGGGAGTAGCCTCCGCCCATCACCTTGTGAAAAAACTCTCACTTTGCCCGGAACTGTCTGGTCGTAACTCGACGAGGGGAAATTTGAAAAGCTAAAAAATCATCAACCGACCGCTAGTTAAGTTAGGTTATCCGATTGCATAAGTTCAGATTGTGCAGGAGAGAGGGGAATAAATGGCTCGCGTAAGAAATGGCGCGAGCAACTGCCTTGAATCGCCAATCCACAGGTTAAGACTTCGGTTTACTTCAGTAAAGATTGGGCAAGCTGCTTGGCTGCCCTTCAGGAAATATTTTTTGTGCAGGAGTAAAGCGATTCAGACTACTTTTCGAGACCTGCCTCTTCGAGTTTTTTCAAACGATAGCGCAACTGGTCGCGGGAAATTCCCAGCAGTTCAGCGGCGCGGGTTTGATTGCCATTGCTGCGCTCGAGCGCCTGTTTAACCAGCGCCATTTCCAAATCTTCGAGAATGATGCCTTCGGTCGGTAAAGTCACACTGAAGGCGACGTTTGCAGTTTCGGCGTGGTCAACCGATTCGGGCG
The DNA here is from genome assembly GCA_040754075.1 of Acidobacteriota bacterium. Lineage (NCBI taxonomy): Bacteria > Pseudomonadati > Acidobacteriota > Acidobacteriota bacterium. Next base: position 11,219 of record JBFMDH010000047.1, on the reverse strand, counting down.
CTTTGCTGAGTTCGCTGAAAGCGGTTGCAGATGAAGGCTGAGTGCCGCCCGTCGAAACACTGGCGACTGCCGGTTCCATTGTCGTTGGCGCTTTGATTTCACGGCTCAAATCACGCGCCGCTAACGGTGCGCTCTCACCCCGGTCAAAGCCGCGCGGCAGGTATTTCGCCGTGATAATATCGTTGTCTTCCAGAATCATCACCCGCTCGATGACATTGCGTAACTCGCGCACATTGCCGGGCCAACTATACTGTAAAAACAGGTCAACCACTTCGTTGGATAAACCGCGAATGCGTTTGCCGAACTGTTTATTGAATTGTTCAATGTAGTGATTGGCTAAAATCAACACATCATCTTCGCGCTCTCTGAGCGGCGGAATTTCGATAAGAATGACGGAAAAGCGGTAGTATAAATCGAGGCGAAATTTTCCGGCTTCGCTTTCAGCTTTCAAATCGCGGTTGGTAGCGACAATGACTCGCACATCGAGCGGAATATCTTTCAATCCACCGACCCGACGAAACGCGCCTTCTTCGAGAACCCTTAACAATTTGGCTTGCAGGCTGAGTTCCATCTCGCCGATTTCATCAAGGAATAATGTACCGCCCTGCGCCTGTTCAAACATTCCCTCTTTGCGGGCTTTGGCATCGGTAAACGCGCCTTTTTCATAACCGAAGAGTTCCGATTCCATGAGGCTTGCGGGGATAGCTGCGCAGTTGATGGCAACAAACGGTTGATTGGCGCGGCGCGACGCATAATGAATGGCTTTCGCCACCAGGTCTTTTCCGGTTCCCGATTCGCCCTGTAAAAGCACCGATGAGACTTCGCTTTCGGCAACCTTTTTGCCGAGCATAATGACTTCGCGCAGCGCCGGAGACTCGCCGATGATTTGATCGAAGTTGAATTGGCGCGCGCGTTCGCGACGAATCGAGCGCACCTCTTTTCTGAGTAATTGCGCCTCTGTGCCGTTGCGAATAGTGACCTGCAATTCTTCGAGGCTTACGGGTTTGCTGATGAAATCGTAAGCCCCGCCGCGCAACGCCGCGATGGTGTTTTCAATGATGACTTCTGAGGTAATCATAATCACCACGGCATCCGGTTGCCGTCGTTTGATTTCCTGCAAAGCGTCAATGCCGGAACCATCCGGCAGATTGATGTCGAGCAGAATAATTGTCGGTTGCTCGGCGTCAAACTCTTTCAAGCCTTGCGCCACCGTTCCGGCTTCGATGGTTTCGTAACCCCAACTGCGCAACGCCTCTTTGAGCGTCCAGCGCACCATCTCTTCATCATCAACGATTAATACTTTCTCTTTGACCATTCTTCTATTCCAATCATCGATTATTCGCTTGTTTTTGTACTTAATAAAAGTATAACCGGTTTACGATTACCCGCTAGCAACTCGGTTTAGGGAATGCGAAGATAAAATTTAGAGGAAAAGCGACAGATAGACAACATTCGTTAGATTTTTCGCGGTGAAATTATCTGTGATAAGGCGGCGCGAGACTTTCTGCGAAGCGATTCTCTGAGTTCAAGCAAATTGGCATGGCGCTTGGCGATTTTTAATATTGAATCTCTGCATATACAACTTTGCCATGCTTCGCGCTTATCGTGAAGCCGTAAACAAAAGCGTTCCGCATCGACAAGAAATAAAAGCGAAGCCGCGTTTACCTTATGGCGCACTCAAGCGTTCACGCGGCATACAACATTACGGCAACGAAATGAATAGCCGAGCCTGCCAGGACAAACAGATGCCATACCAGATGGGCATAGCGCACTTTCTTGAGCGCGTAAAAGCCGACGCCCAGCGTATAGGTCACGCCGCCTATCACCAGTAAAATAATGCCGGGGGTCGCGACCCGCTCAATGATTGGGCGCATGGCGGGCAACGCCAACCAACCCATTATCAAATAAAGCGCCATCGAGACGATATGGCGGTAACGCCAACCTATCGCTTCAACAACGATGCCGACAACGGCAAGACTCCAAACCGCTGCGAGCACGCTCCATCCCCACGCCCCCCGCAACGCGCCCAACGCAAACGGCGTATAGGTTCCGGCAATCAACACAAAGATGGCGCTGTGGTCGAATATCTGAAACACCCGTTTGGCGCGTCCCTGTGGTAGCGCGTGATAAAGCGTCGACGAGAGATACAATAAGGCGAGACTGGTGCAGTAAATACTGGCGCTGGTGACCGCCAGCGCGCCGCCCCGCGCCGATGCCGCCACTAAAAGAAACGGACTTGCCGCTAATGCCGATACAGCACCAAAACCATGACTGATGGCGTTGGCAATCTCTTCGCCAAGCGTAGGCATTCGTTCAGTTTTTGCATTCATCGCTTTCCCGTCCTTTCGATCATATCACCAATGAAACCCTTAAAATTTATCCTGCAAAAGTTTTTCTGACAATCCGGGAAACGATTATTTAACTTTTGCCAGGATGCAATTAAAAGCGGGATTCAGAATTCGCGCTTTCCTTGACTCATTCTATAACCCAGTGGTTGCAACTGACGGCATCACGCTTTATTTGGAGTGCGGTGACTGGTCACCGCTTTTATTACGCGGCAAATTTACTGATTGCAGCGATGCCCCTATCGCTTTCCAGGTTACGCCAAAGCGGCAACTTGTTACCCCACTCCAAAGCAAGTCCCACTTTTAATCGCACCCGACCTTTACCAATGACAACGCCGAAGTTGCTTGAAGCTTGCGAGCATGGTATTGACTATAGGCATTTTTACAGGCGTCTAAAAATCAACGAAAGGATAGAATCATGAAACCAATTTCCAACCTCTTGCTGATTCGCAAACTGATGTTGGTGTTATCAATCGCCGCGATAGGGTTTTTGCCATCGCCGGCAGCCGCGCAATCGGTTGCGCCCGCCGAAGGCTATGCCGTAACCGTGGAGACCGGCGTGCGCGTGAAGATGCGCGATGGCATCAGATTGGTCGCGGATATTTATCGCCCGAAAGCGCCCGGCAAATTTCCTGTGCTACTGACGCGCACACCTTATAACCGGCGCGATGCTTACACCGGAACCTATCTGGCGTCGCGCGGTTATGTTGCGATTTTGCAGGACACCCGCGGGCGTTTCGATTCCGAAGGCGAATTCTATCCTTTCAAATATGAAAGCGCCGATGGTTATGACACTATCGAATGGGCAGCGGGTCTCGAATATGCAAACGGTTCGGTTGGCATGTTCGGCGGTTCATATGTCGGCGCGACGCAGATGCTTGCGGCAATCGCCAAACCGCCGCATTTGAAAGCGATTTTTCCCTACATCACAGCTTCGGAATATTACGATGGTTGGACCTATCAAAACGGCGCGCTCATGCAATGGTTCGTAAGTTCGTGGACGAGCGGACTTGCCGAAGACACCATGCGACGGAAAACCGCTGCGCAGAACCGCGCCAAAGAATGGGTCAGACAACTCCCGGTTGAAGATTATCGTTTGATTGCGCCGGCAACGCCTGCCGAAGTCGTACCCTATTTTCGCGACTGGGTCGAACACGAACGCGATGATGAATACTGGCGTCGCTGGAAAATTTCCGACCACTATCAGGAGATGGATATCAAAGCATTGCATTCAGGCGGCTGGCACGACATCTTTTTGAAAGGTTCGATTAAAAATTTTGTCGAGTTGCAAAAACGCGCAGCCACACCTGCGGCGCGCGATGGTCAACGCTTACTGATTGGTCCCTGGGCGCACGCCGCGACTTCGCCCGAAGGCAAAATCGGCGATGTGGTTTTCGGTAAAAACGCGGTGTTCGATTTCAATGGCACGATGGTCAAATGGTTCGATTATGCGCTCAAAGGTATTCACAATGAATTTGCCAGCGATGCGCCGGTTCGCCTGTTTGTAATGGGCGATAATGTCTGGCGCGATGAAAAAGAATTTCCCTTAGCGCGCACCGCTTACACCAAATATTTTCTGCATGCCACGAAAGGCGCGAATTCATCAAGCGGCGACGGCGAATTGAGCGTCAAAGCGCCGGGCAAAGAAAAGCCCGATACATTTGAATATGACCCGCAAAATCCCGTGTCGACGATTGGCGGCAGACTGTGTTGCGGCGCGGCGATTGCGCCGGGACCTTTCGACCAACGCCCTAATGAATCGCGTCAGGATGTGCTGGTCTTTTCAACGCCGCCGCTTGAACGCGACACCGAGGTGACGGGTTATATCACCGTAGAACTTTACGCCGCGAGTTCAGCGACCGATACGGATTTCACGGCGATGATTGTTGATGTTGACGCGAATGGTTATGCGCGATTTTTAACCGATGGCATCGCGCGCGCGCGCTATCGCAATTCCACAGAGCGCGCCGAAGCCATTGAGCCAGGCAAAATTTACAAATACACCATTGATTTGTGGGCGACCAGCAACGTCTTCAAAGCCGGGCATCGCATTCGCGTGTATATTTCAAGCAGCAATTTCCCGCGTTTCAATCGCAATTTAAATACCGGCGAAGCGACCATGCGAGGAACGCGAATGCTCACAGCGCAACAGACGATTTATCACGATGCCGAGCATCCGTCGGCAATCATTCTGCCAATTATTCCGAAACCGTAATTGGAATTTACACAGTTCATCAGTCAAACCGCTGGTCGTTGAAGGTCTGGACGAGAATCAAATGACAATATAAGACCGTCCGATCATCTGTTCTTTTGCACGTTCAACGGCATAATCAGCAAAGGAAGTTCCCAAGAAAAATCCTTATTGAGAGGCATCTTGAAAAAACAACGCAACACCAGTCAATCCATTGCTGTCGTGGATATATTTGCCGGACCCGGAGGCTTGAGCGAAGGTTTCAGCGCCTTTGAAACCGGAGATTCACAGCATCCATTCAAAGTCAGACTTTCAATAGAAAAGGATCCCATCGCCCATACAACGCTACTGCTTCGCGCTTTCTACAGACAGTTTTCAAAACATCAAGTTCCTGATGACTATTATGATTGTCTTCGCAATACCGGTGAACCGCTTGAAAAGCGGATGAAGACTTTATTTGATAAACACCCGATAGAAGCAACAAAGGCAGCAATTGAAGCGCGTCAGGCGACACTTGGCGAAGAAAAATGCGAAGTTGTTCAGCAGTGGATTGACAATGGCATCGCCAATGCGCAGCACTGGGTTTTAATCGGCGGGCCGCCATGCCAGGCGTACTCACTTGCAGGCAGATCAAGAAATAAAGGCATTGATGATTACGTTCCCGAAGATGACAAACGACAATATCTTTATGTGGAATATCTGCAAATCATTGCCGATCACCTGCCATCGGTCTTCGTAATGGAAAACGTCAAAGGCTTGCTGTCAGCGACTTTGAAAGACCAGCGGATATTTGAACGCATCTGTGAAGATTTGCAGGAGCCTGTGCGGGCTTTGCGACGTGAAGGACGACAAGTGCGCAGCATTCTGAAAATCAATCATACGCTCTCTTCGCGTTACAAACTTTTCGCTCTGGCGAATTATAACGGAAACACTCATGACTACTCTCTCTTCTCCACAACTGAGATAACGGAAAATCAAGACCTCAGCCAATTTGTCGTTCGCATGGAAAAACATGGCATTCCACAGGCTCGTCATCGCATCATCATTCTCGGTATTCGTGAAGACTTGTGCGGTGTGGAGCCTCGAACACTCCGGCAGAAACCAGCGGCGAAAACGAAAGCCGTACTGTCGGGTCTGCCGCGCCTGCGTAGCGGCTTGTCGCGTGAAGGCGACAGCAGCAGAGCTTGGGTGAATCAGTTGAAAGCCATGTCGAACAACTGTTTCTTTCAGGCTGCCGAATTAAAAGCGGGTATAGAGGTACGTCGGTTGATGACCGCCGCGCTTGCACAAATTGAGCGCGAGGAGTTGGGCAGAGGTGATGAATTCATTTTCTGTACGCCGACAATTGAGCATGAAAATAATTGGTTTATTGATGGGCGTATGGAAGGAGTGTGCAATCACAACACTCGCGGACATATCGTGAAAGACCTGTACCGATATTTTTATGCCGCCTGTTATGCACAGGCGTTTTCCCGTTCGCCGAATCTGAAACACTTTCCCGAAGTTTTGCTGCCCGAACACGCCAATGTCGAAGCCGCTTTGCAGGGAAACAATTTTTCGGATCGTTTCCGGGGACAACTTGCTGACCAGCCATCAACAACAATTACTTCGCATATTTCAAAAAACGGGCATTATTACATTCACTATGACCCGACACAGTGTCGAAGTTTCACAGTATGTGAGACTGCCTAATTTTTTTTGGAGGATAATCTTGAACCACGTTGTGTCAAACATTCCAGGTCAGACTCGGATGGTTGATGTTTTGCGTAGAGGATTCCGCACTTCTAATAATATAGCTATATCCGTATCATTTCTCAGGTACAGCGGCTTGGGACTTGTGCTTGATGATTTATTGGCATTTACAGCACGAGGTGGAAAGGCACGTATTCTAACCTCAACTTACTTAGGCATTACTCAGCCAGAAGCGTTGAACACATTACTGAATATTAAAGGGGTTGAATCTCGAATTCATATAGCGGGATACACAAATATAAATCTGGTAAACCAAAATACAGGCTTTCATACTAAATTTTACATTTTTCGCAATGGGGTAGCTGAATGTTGGGTAGGCTCATCCAACTTTACCAAAGGAGGACTCGCTTCAAATTTAGAAGCTAATTTATGTCATAGAGATATTGCAGCTATTCAATCCTTAGAAGAAGTGTTTGAAATACTTTGGAACAGTGAGGATGTAATCACGGTATGTCCGAAGTTCACGGAGGAATATGCTACAGCTCTACGCAGTAAAGCAATTCCGCCTAGGCAAACTACGTCTCCATTATTTGATTCAATACATATTGAGAACCATTCCATCATTCCGATAACTCAAGAAGAGAAACACATTGATTATCAGCACAAGGTTATCAAACCAAATGAGGCACAGTCCGAGGCTCTTGAAAGATTAGGCTTGCTGCGTCAATCTGGAGAAATTAAGGCGGCAGTAATTGCAGCGCCCGGTATTGGGAAAACATTTCTAGCTGCATTTGATGCTCAGGCTCTCAACGCGAAAAATATTTTGTATTTATCTCATCGCCTTGAGCATCTTTTACAAGCTCAACGAACATTTAAAAATGTATTCGGTAAAAATCGATCTTATGGGCAAATGTACGGAGGAATAAATGAGATCAATGCGGACTTTGTATTTGCTACTGTGCAATCCGCATCTCAAAACGATTCTCTGCTCAAGCGAAATTTTGATTATGTTGTTGTCGATGAGTTTCATCATGCAGAAGCACCATCATATCGACGAATATTGCAAGCACTTACATACGATTTTTTACTTGGACTTACTGCTACCCCTGAACGTCAGGATGGTCATGATGTGTTAAGACTATGTGATTACAATGTAGCGTATGAGGTTCGGCTAGTTGAAGCTATAAATCGCCGATGGTTACTGCCATTTCATTATTTTGGTATTAGTGATGTGACAGTCGATTATTCCCAAATCCCATGGCGCTCAAATCGATTTGATGTCAATGAGTTGGAAAATGCGTTAATGCTTGAGCGACGTGTGGACGAAATCCTGAGACACGCATTGAACAGAGGTTACGATGGAAAAAAACGAGCTACAGTCGGCTTTTGTGCAGGAGTTAGACACGCAAAATTTATGGCAGACGCTTTTCAACGACGTGGATACTGCGCTGTTGCTATTACAGGCGAAGACGCCGTTGAATATCGTGAGTGTGTTTACAAGCAGTTTGAAGATCCCAATGATTCTCTTGAATGGCTTTTTGTGTCTGATGTACTCAATGAAGGTGTAGATATCCCTTGCATTAACTCAATTCTTTTTCTTCGGCCGACTGAATCCTCTACGATTTTTATTCAGCAACTTGGTCGTGGATTGCGATTATCGGGAGATTCTGACGTTCTTACCGTTCTCGATTTTGTTGGACATCATCGGTCAGCCTGGCTTGCTATTGACGCACTACAAGATCGTGATGCAGGGGAAACATCAGCTTCCATACCCGAACTTAATTTTACCCCGCCAAGCAATTGTGAAGTAATTCTCGATACTCAGACACTTGCTATACTTGAAAAATTACAGCAACAAGCCCAAACAAAAAAACAAAACTGTCTGGATGCTTACCTAAAATTACGAGCAGATTTACCACGCCCCTACCCGCTCGACTTGTGGGGGCGTAATGATTGTCCAGAATTTTCAGTATTTCGATCAGCATTTGGTTCTTGGATACGAGTTCGACAAGCAGCTAATGACTCTGAAAAATGGGAAGACGAATTAAGAGAGGATGATTTCGCGTATCAGTTTTTGCTTGCAATCGAACGTGATTGGCAACAGCAGCGAGTTTATTCATACGCGCTTCTTTGGGGATTGTGTGTAGATGAGAATATTCCTGCTGAACAAGTATATTCGCAATTTTTTGAGCGTTTCCCACGTTGGAAAGTAGAATTTAAACCATTACCTGAAACTAAAGCTTGGCAAACACTCAGAAAGAAAATAGGGCATCTTCTTAATGATGACCGGCTGCATCCTGATATTTGGAGTCATATACCAAAAGAGCAGTTTTTAATAGAAGTTGAGGGAAGAATACGTCTAACACTTGAAAGGGATTATAAGCTTCGACATGGTGGTATCATCCGGCGGCCAGATGATCTTGTTTTGCATCGTCGTTATGATAGACCAGAAATCATCAATCATTTTGGTGTTCAATATGACCCAGCTCGCCATAACGTTGGAATCATGGTTTTCGACTATAATATAGTCTTAATCATCAAATTAGATACAAGCAGTGCAATGCAAGCCCATCAATACATAAATCGTTTTATCGACTCAAGAACTTTTGCCTGGCAAAGTCAGAACCAACAACGACAGGATAATGACGCTGGCCGACTTGTCTTAAACCATCAACAGACAGGACACTCAATTCACCTTTTTGTTCAATCTCGATCTCACGAAAAAGCCTACTATTGTGGTACGGTGACAGTTCAATCTGTTGAAGGAAATGCTCCAATGAATGTTCAATTCAAACTCGGACATGAATTGTCACCAAGTATCTGTTCTGAATTGCTTCAATAATTTGAAGAGGTTAGCTCTCTCAGTAAGCCGCGTAACCCTAATCCTAACAATTCTCCCTTATTCTTTTGCTGACCATGAATATGAAATTAAAACTATTCGCACAGGCGCAAATCGTGTGTTGATTTCATCTGCTGAACAGTTGGATTTACAGATAAATCTCCTGGACATGGTTATCGTCCTGTTAGATGATGCCAACCCCGGGAGTCATCCTGATGTGTTTACTCCTCTCGACCTCGTTGAAAGGCTCAGGGCATCCATGCAATCTGCTCCTGCGGCGCTGGAAATTTTTGAAGCCAGACTCATAGAGGTTGGTTTTATAACCCGCGAAGAATACGGCGAACGCGGATATATATTTCGACAGTTCAGGACATTTCGTGTCGAAGAAGGATTTCCTGCCATCCGTCGTTCTCAGCTTCCTGTGGGCATTGGGAAAGTTTCTTATGAGTTGGAAGTTCCGGCGATTCTGCCGTTTGAACGAACACCCGCAATCACCTGAGGGAGAATATGGAACTACAGGATTTTAGAAAAGATTTTCTTGAAACGGCGCGCGCCCTTGCTGCCACGGAAGGCGATTTTGAGGAGGCGGCATTTGTAGCCGAAGCTGCCAGAAGACTGGTGGAAACGGAGGAGTTGGATAACTTTGAACCCTGTCATTTTGAAGGGACGGGCAGCAGGCAACGGAAGTTGCGTGTCGATGGCTATTGTTTTGATGAAGTGGATGGATCTTTTTCCCTGCTTATTGCCAAATATGAAGGCGATGAAACTGCCGCAACGCTTACCCAGACTGACGCCACCAAATATTTTAATATGCTTAAAGCATTCATCGAGGAAGCCATATCGGGCAGATTACAACAGACAATTGAAGAGAGTTCCCCCGGCTACAGTCTTGCAAGTGAACTCTATCTACAGCGTGACGCCATCTTGCGCTTTCGCACCCTTCTGTTGACAGATTCTGCGCTCAGCGCGCGCGTTAAGGAGTGGCCGGAAGATCAGGTTGCGGAACGACCTTTAGAATTTCATATATGGGACATGACACGGTTTCATCGGGTCTTTGAATCGGCAATGGGGCGCGACGAACTGGAAGTAGACTTGACCGAGTTTTCAGCTACCGGAATACCCTGTCTGGAAGCCGGTCAGGTCGAAGGCGAATATAAAGCTTATCTCTGCATCATTCCAGCAAGTCTCCTTGTTGATATCTATGAACGTTTCGGAAGCCGGCTCCTTGAAGGGAATGTACGGTCATTCCTCAGCACCAGACCCAAAGTCAACAAAAATATTCGCTTGAGCATATTGAACGAACCTGAAATGTTTTTTGCCTACAACAATGGCATTGCCGCAACAGCAACTGATGTACAGGTAGAGCGCGGGCGTCAAGGCTGGCGGCTGCTTCGAGCCAACTACCTCCAAATTGTTAATGGAGGACAGACAACTGCATCGCTCGCGCTGGCTCGTCGCAAAGACAAAGCTGAACTGGGTAATATTTTTGTACAGATGAAACTTTCGGTGGTAACGCCAGCCAGAGCAGAATCGGTGATCCCCCGCATCTCTCAGTTCGCGAATAGCCAGAACAAAGTCAGCGATGCAGATTTTTTTTCCAACCATCCTTTCCATATTCGGATGGAGGATATATCAAGAAGATTGTGGGCTCCGGCAACGGGTGGCGCACAATACGAAACGCACTGGTTCTATGAACGTGCCCGCGGACAATATCTGAACGAGCAGGTTAAGCTGAATGCAACGGAAAAAAAGAAGTTTCTGTTTCAGAATCCCCGTCATCAGGTGATTAACAAAACCGACTTGGCTAAATTTGAGAATGCCTGGCGCGGATTACCTCATCTTGTCAGCCTGGGAGCGCAAAAGAACTTCACGGCATTTGCTCAATGGGTTGGTGAACACTGGAAGCAGTCCGAAGCAGACTTTAATGAAGAGTTCTTTCGCAATGTGATTGCTAAAGCAATTTTATTTCATCACACAGAGCGTTTGGTCACGCGCCAACCTTGGTATCAAAATAGCTACCGGGCGAATATATAGCTTTCAAGAAAATGATATTTCAAAAACACGCGCTCAGGCAGCCCAAGCCAGTTCCTCTGGTAGGCTGCACAACGACAAAATCGCTTGTGGCGCTTGCGCGAATTTGCTCAGTGCCTGC
>JBFMDH010000046.1 GCA_040754075.1 Acidobacteriota bacterium | reverse complement strand
GAGTTGCCGAGGAAACGCTAGCGGGTTCAAGGCGAAGCGGAGTAACTGGCGAACTGCCGCTGGCCTCTTCACTGGCAAGTTCAGGAATGATGAAGCCGAGGCTTGCCGCATTCGGCACCCGTCGCACCGATGGTGTGAGTGTCGTTTCCATCAACGGGCGAAGTTTGCGCGGGGTTTTGGTTTTGTCCTTGAGGTATTCCAAACCGAGTCCGCGCATCAAGACGGTGAGTAAGTCCATCTTGCCGTGCGCCAGACTCTTTTCGGTGGTTTGCAATTCGCGGTCGGGAACGCCCACCATAAACTCGTTATCATCATAGATGGTCAAATCAACAAACCATCCGTAACCGGCTGCCAATTCATCAACCTTGATAATATCGCCCTCTCTTCGGGCAATCTCACCATTGGGTAAATCGGCAAGTTCAAACCGCACATTGTGCAGTCTCGCCAATTCATCCGCAGAAATACCTGCCTGTCGCCACCTTTCTATTGCCGCTGGCACTAACCATTCAAGTTCATTTTGGCGAAGTTTTTCTATTGACTCATTGGGTTTGATTAATAAATGGGGGACGCGAAGCGTATCGGTCATGCTCAAGGAAGTGGCTTCACCAACTTCGGCTTTCGCTTCGTCAGTTCCAGTTATCGCATCAGCCATGATTGGGCCAGCAGTAAGTGCGCAATTCACATAGTTATCACCGGAAATTACGTCCACACCGCCGCCTGCCGGATTGTCAGCAGCAACTTTGGCTGCGGCGTTGGCTCCCGTAGTAGGTGACGGCGCAAGTCCAACAATGCCGAAATCATTTACGGTAGCAACGGTTCCCTGTTTACGAATACCGATGCCCTGATTGACGCCACTACCTGCACTGGTATTGCCGGTCATTGTCATACAGAGTGTAACGTCACCTGCGGCGCTACCGGAATCAACCCGGATACCGTTACGGTTCGTCAAGGTTGGAGCGGCAACCGTGTTGTTCTGGATGGTCACATCCATGATTGCAAGCGAAGCGCGGGCAATTGCACGTACGCCAAAGCCTTCATTGGCGCTGATGTTGTTATTGTTAATTGTAAAGTTATAGTTAGCTTGCGATGTGCCTAATCCGGCTGGGCCATCATCAGCCTGTACGGCAATCCCAGAAGAACCAGCAGTATTATTTGAGACCAACGTATTGTTGGTAACAGTAGTTGTGCCGGTGACGCTACCTCCCATAAAGACAGTAACGCCGATTCCCGCATAATTTGTCATAGGATTGTTGGCATTGATGGTAAAGTTACTGACCCCCACCTGTCCGTTAAAACTTACCTGGATAGCGTTAGTCCCCATTCGATTGGCAGCGCTTGCGCCTGAAATGGAATTGTTTGAAATATTGATAGGGGTGCCGTTTGCACCGAGCGTTGATGATGTACTGTTTGAACCGTTGCCGCTCCCGCCACCTATAAAAATTCCAGCCCCGCTCGGAAAGTTTGAAATCGTATTGTTGGTAACGGTTCCCGTAGTCAAATGTGCGGTTGTTGCAACTGACCCCTGCTGTAGCACAAGAATGGCTGAACCAAGGGATGTTGCGCCTGAAGTGGAACTGGTTAGGGTGTTATTTGTGATCGTTAGATTGCTGATGGTGCCGTTGCCATTTTCGATTTGAATGCCATGACGACGGGCGTTCGTCAGGATGTTTTGGGTGATCGAAACAGTACCTGTAAGAATCGTGCTGGTGAAGGTGCCGGTTCCGTCATTAAACGCAATATTACTCTCTTCGTACTGACCGACTGCTGCCGTGCCAACATTGTTGATCGTACCATTTTTAAATGTGAAGTTAGTGACTTGTTGCCCATCCACACCGCTACGCCCGATACTTTGAATATTCAGGTTTGTGAATGACGGATTGGTCATGTTTGTCAGTGTAATCGCATGGCTGGTGGTATTTTGAATGGTGCCGCCAGAGCTATTGCCACCAACTGAGGTGTTCCCATTTCCGGTCACAGTAAAGCTGCCAGTTGCATTGGTCACAATAATTCCATTCGTCCCGCCATTGGCCGAAACACTGGTTAAGGAAACCTGTAGTGGCGTTGTCCCACTGGCTTTAGTGATTTCGACAGCAACTGCGCCACTATTGCTGATTGTTCCGCTCGTTATCGTCAGTGTATTGGTGTTATCAGAGGCGTGTAAGGCTCGCTGATTTGCGTTTGGACTAATGTCGAGGTCTGCAAAGGTAAGCGTACCGGTATTACTACTTAATCTTACTCCTGTACCTCCGCTGGTTGTTACGCTCACATTACCCAGATTGACGGTAGCTGAGGAATTCTGAATCAATATCCCACTACCGGTGGAGCCGGATATATTCGTCGTTCCGCTTGTCGTCAGCGATCCACCAACCCCATCCAAACTGAATCCGGTCGCGCCGCTGGTTGAGGTAATGCTGATATTGGAAGTTGCCGTAAGCGTGCCGGTCATAAGGTTGAGGGCTTGCCCTGTACCGTTCATCGTGACATCAGCTATGGTCAATGTTCCGAAATTAGAGCCACCAATATCTGTCGTTGAATTGGCGACCGTGAAACCACGTAGGGTGTTGCCTGACGCAACGTTGATGGCGTTTGCCGCACTGGTAATTGTGGCGAGTGTGCCGCCGGGTGCGAGCGAAGGTAACGGATCACTATTCGGCGCAAGGGTAATCCCTGCAAGCGCCACGAGACTTGCGCCGTTAGCATCCTGACCGATAAGCTTCTGGTTGTTTTCCAGCGTCACCGGACCAGTATAAGCGGTAGCACTTTCATAAATGAAAATGTTGTCACCTGCTGCCGGGTTGCTCACTCCAGCGTTACCATTGACCGCTTCAAAGGCAGCAAGCGTCTGGAACGGATGAGTTAACCTTCCATTGCACCCCGATGCACAAGCCCCGGCATTGTTGTTGATAAACCAAATCATCCCACTGACGGTAATCGTCACCGTTGCGCTGTTGCTTCCGGCACTATTGGTTAGGGTATAAGTAAAAGTATCAGCCCCTTCAAAGCCCGGTGGCGGATTATAGGAAAAACTGCCATCCGCATTCACTGTCACATCCCCGCCATTTACACTGGTCGCGTCGAATGCCGAAATCGTGGCCGCCGGAACCCCTAAATAATCATTCGTTAAAACGCCACTTCCTGCGGGGATTTGGATACGGACATTCCCCGTTGCCGTATAGCTTTCGTTGACCGCAACCGGTGTGGCTTTCAATGACCCCGGCACCAGCGTCGTATTGGCATCAATGGTGTCCGTGAAATTCACCCCCGTTGCATCCATGCTTGCGTTGCTAATCGTCACCGTATAAGAAATCGTGCCGCCGGGACTCACCGAGGCGGGCGAGGCGGTTTTCGTAGCCGTCACAGTTGGCGCGAATAACGCTGCGTAAGAGCTGGCGCTCGATAACGAAGCGCCCGGCGCTGAACTTGGCTCAATGCCCCTTGGTTCTCCGGTCTCGGATGCATTATTGGCTTCAACCGCAGTCAACGAATTGACTGAACCGGAAGACATCGGCAAACCGGAAATTAATAGAAAAAACAGAACCAGAGAACAAAACACTAAAACGATTGGATTGCGAAACGCAGAGGATGAGGCGGTTGATTTCATCGGATACTCCTTAAAAATTCAGGGCGTTAATTTTTACACATCGTTAGAAACTTAAACCGAATCTCGAAGTTAGATTGGCGTGCTGCTTGCGCTATCCCAACAGGGAGGAATCAGGAAAGCGAAATGGGAACTCTTAAATGCTCAAATCGAATTTTGACAACCGGTACATTTCATCACTGATAACTGAATACTTTGGATTAAAATATTATTCGTAAGCTACCAAGACGTGCTTCCTAATCTTTGTCCGGTGATGTCTTATATTTACTGAGGGGCTTAAATAATGCCTTCCGTGCGCAGGCGATACTACCAGCGCCTGGTTTAAAATTCAAATTGCTTTGATTATTGCTCAAATCATTAGCTGCCGGAGTTTAAAAACGGGGCAGTTATTGGCTGCCCCGTGCTGGTTCTAGGTTCGCGGCGGGAAAACTCCCTGTAGCGCGATACAAAAGTAAAACGTCAGGTAAGGCTGCATATTGTTATGCGGCTGATCGCCTCCAGCAGGCGCAAGCGCTTGGCCAGCCATCCCAACCAAGTTGTTTGCCGTACCATATAGATTGATACCATCGCCCATCGCAAAGAGTTGACCGGCTCCGCCAACATTCACCTGATTTTCCAAGGCGAGTTGTGACGAAACGGACATCTGGTGAGGATGCGACGGAATCTCGCTTTCAAGAAGCGTCACGGTTTCGCTGCCACCGGTTTCACCAAGGTCATGAAGCGATAGACCAGGTCCTTGACCTGGATGCATGGGCGCTCGCCCTTGCAAATCGGGTAAGGCAAAATTCGATTTCCCGTTCCCGCCGTAAGTCGTTCCAAGCAACGAGAACAAGGCTGTGTTTTGTGAAAGTGGCATCAATTGCCCGTCACACCATGCCCACCCCCTTGGCGCAAAATTGAAGGGGAAGATTCTGATTTCAGCAACAAATGGATCTGCCATGAAAATCTCCTGTAGATATGATCAATTCAGGTGAATTGATTTTAACCCCTGACCATTAGTTCCCATCATTAAAAATCCATAACAGAAACTACCGTATTTTTTGCGACCTTTCGATTCACCATCTTTTTATGTTGGTGACGGGAAAATTCCGAACAGCGAAATGATGAAATCAATGCAAAGGTACGGTTGAAAATTCGTATGGGGTTGACTTCCTCCAACTGGCGCGACAGCCTGTGGTGACAAGGGTTGCAACGGAGCATCCGTGCCATAGGCAAAAACACCTGCCACAGTGATTCGTGCGCCAACATTACCTGCCGTATCCGTTGACGAAGCTGACGAACTGGAGCCCAGCAGTGGATGGCTGTGTGCGGGAATTTGTTGCACAGTCAACGTGATCTCTTCTGCGCCTCCGGTTTCTGCCAAAATAAAACCATTGCCCTGATGGATAGGAATGCGTCCGCGCAAATCAGGAAGGGCAAAGGTTGATTCCCCGTCCCCGCCATAAGTCGTACCAATCAACTGAAACAGGGTTTCGTTCTCAGAAATGGGAAGCAGTTGCCCTTCACAGAACATCCACCCAGCCGGTGCAAAGTTACCGGCAAACATTCTAATTTCTCCGACATAGGGTTGTGCCATAAATTTTCTCCTTAGTTGGGTGATGGAAAAATGCCCTGTAAGGCAATACAAAACGACAGGGTCAGAAATGGCTGCATATTCAAATGAGCCTGAGAACCGCCTACATTCCCAATGCTTCGGGGATCCATTGCCTGTAGGTTCGCCGGTCCGCCGTAAGCCGACTGGGGATTTGATTTGCCCAGTACAGTCGTGTTGGCCGGTGTGTTGACAGCGTTGTTAGATGTGCCTTCGAGCACATGAGTGTGGGTCGGCAACTCGGCAATCGATAGGGTGTGCGCCTGTTCGCCGCCGCGTTCACCAAGTGTATGCCCACTGCCAACATGAATCGGCACCCGCCCGCGCAAATCCGGCAAGGCAAAATTGACGCGACCATCACCGCCGAAAGTTGTGCCAAGCAGAGAAAACAATGCTTGATTTTGATTGATGGGTAACAGTTGTCCGTTACATAATGCCCATCCTCTGGGAGCGAACACGAAACTCATGATTCGGATTTCGGATAGGAAGGGTTCTGCCATGTATTAGCCTCCTCTTAAATTAAATTTTTTCTACCCCCTAAAACAAACGGCAAGACAAAGAAATGACTGGTACTGCTTAGAAACTACACACAAAAATGTACCGATGGTTCGATATTGCTTTACAACAGAGTTTTGAAAGAAATGGTTTTTATTACTTTGCGAAATTGTTTCAAAGTCTAGTGAATCTCAAAAGCATCAAAAAATAAATTAAAGCTATTTTTCTGTTGAGTTCCGGTCGTGAATTCTATTAGTGATTCAGAACCCCGTCAAGCGGCGTACAATTATTTTAAATTTTGTTCAGGTGATAATTCGGTTTGCGCGCATAAGCCACCTTCCATAATCCATCCTTTGCAGGAACCAAAGTTTTGAAAAGTATTTTTAATCCCCGATTTCACTAAAAAACATGTGAATGTTTACGGGCTTACGATTAATATCACCCTGCAAGGAGTTTAATTTAAACCTGTTGGAGAAAAATAATGACGATTTCAAGAAGAAACTTTATTCAAAAAGGGAGTTTGGTGGGAATTTCGGCAGTCGCAACTTTCACTCTACCCAGCCTCGCATTCGGTCAATCCGCCGGCAGCAAAAAACCCGTGAGTTCAGGTAGCGGTACGGTCAGCGAGCCTTCAGGAAACACCACGCTCGACAGTTTGACGAGAGCAGATTTTGCCAGCGTCTTGCCCTCAACCTTCATTATCAATCACCCAACCCACGGCAGAATCGAAGTCTATTTGAAAGATGTTGAAGACCTCAGCCCGGACATCTTTAAACCTCATGCCAGCAAAGGCATCGAATGTTTCAATCTGATTTTTGCCTGTCAATCTACGGTAGAACTGGGACAGGGAACCTATCAATTCGA
Organism: Acidobacteriota bacterium; assembly: GCA_040754075.1. Classification (NCBI taxonomy): domain Bacteria; kingdom Pseudomonadati; phylum Acidobacteriota; species Acidobacteriota bacterium. Next base: position 44,171 of record JBFMDH010000046.1, on the reverse strand, counting down.
GCATGAAAAACTGGGCACTTTTGAATTACTGATCGTTCCGGGAAAACGCTTGCGATACGGACGCGATTATGGCGCGATTATTAATCGCCTGTACCCATAACTAATTTATCCATCGACCGGGACTTCAGCGGTCAGGCAATCCGGGTGTTTCCCAAATTCCGGCTCGTTCATCAGGGAAGGAGACACCTCACAGGCTTTTCAACCCGATAATTCAACAGGGGGAGCAGGCGTAACCTCAAGCGCCTGTCGATACCTTATTGTCTAAAGCGCTACCGGCGTCCATTCCATCAATACATTGATGCCGTCGTTTTCGACCGGCTTAAATCCGAGTCGCTCAAAAAGCTGTAAGGATGGATTAAAGACTTCGACGTGAATACGAATGTGTTTACCGGACGCCTGAGCTTCGTTGAGGAGCGATTGAATCAGCGGTTTGCCGATACCGCGACCGCGATAGGCAGGCAAAATGGCAATGTCAACGATGCGAATTTCCGATTTGCCGCGATAGACATAAAGTCGTCCGACCGGCTGTTCAGCAAATAAAATAATGTCGAATTGCGCTTCGGCGTAATGAGTGCGGTAATGATTTCGTTGCGCCGCAAATTGCGCTTTAATAAAAATAGCTTTTTGCTCGGCGCTCCAGGCAACCAGGGATAATTCATACTCGCGGCTTGCCCCGTACAAGGCGAGCAGCAACGCTTCGTCCGCTTCGGTTTCAGGTCTTAGGGTGACGGTCATAATTACTCGCGAAAATAATTGAAGATGGCTTCGTAATAGACGCCCTGATTATCTTTTTTGATCGGCACCAGAAAAAGTTCCAAATCGCCCAGGCGTTCATGGCTTACCGGATAAATCATCTGTTGCAAAATCCAATTGATGGGACCGCGAAAAATCAAGGAAAACTGTTCCTGCTTGTCGGTCGTGCCGAGATCATTACATTCCAGCAGTTCCAATGGAAAAATTGTTTCCTGCGCTTGGACATTGAAGGTTGTATTTAAACAGACATTGAAATCTGCTCTGGTCAATTGTTCACTCATGGATTATTCCGCCTTTTCTGGAGTCGCACCATCTGGTAATCGTCGCATAAAAAAATAGGCGCTGTCTTGGCTGACGATGGCAAAACCCGACCGCTCATATAAACGAATTGCCGGATTGTGCTTTTCGACATTCAAGCTAACCGGTTTGTTCAACCGCTGGGCTGCATCACATAACTCGCCAAGCAACTTCGCGCCAAAGCCGCGATTTCGGTACTCGTTCAATAACGCAATATCGACCAGGCGAAATTCTTCGCCCCGGTCGCTCACAAACATTCGTCCAATCGGGTTTTCATCCAACAGAATGATTTCGTGCGCGGCATTGGGATTTTGAAATCGATAGGACTGTTCCCTTGCCTGATGCTGCATTTTCAAAATCAGGTCGAGTTGTGATTGCGCAATTCCCATCCCCGCAAAATCAGCAGCACGAACTTCGCAGTAGAGTTCGTAAAGAAACCCTTCATCACCCGTGCAGACTGGTCGTTTACTTAAAGCCATAGTTGAATCGGTATTGATTACCTGAAAAATCAGCAGCGCAGTATACGGCAAAAAAAAGCCGGGTTTCAAACACTTAAATGTCGGTTGTGGTGTCGCCAGTAAAATTTTGCTTAACGATTGAGAATTTCCTGCGCCTGCTGTTTATTGACCTGGTGTAAGCGAATGATTTTATCTCTGCCGCTGTCACCGGCAAGGATGTCAACCGACTGAATGGGAATATGAAAAAGTTTGGCGAAAAATTTACGGCACTCGGCATTGGCTTTGCCATCGACGGGCGGCGCGGCAAGTTTGATTTTTAACGCCTGCCCATATTCGCCGACGATTTCGGTTTTCGCGGCGCGCGGTTGCGCATGAATTCTAAAGGTCACCGCGCCGTTTTTTTCGGTTATCTCGATCACAGCAAAACCCCGCCAAATAAACCCGCAAAAATGCCCATCGCAAAGCGCACCAGTAAAAGCGCCACCATCGGCGATAAATCGAACATGCCGACAGTTAGATATTTCCTTAATGGTTTGAGCAACGGTTCGGTAATTCTAAAGATGAACCGAAACAAACGATTGCCATAGCCAACCCCTAAAAACGGCAAAACGATTCTCAGCAAAATCGCCAGAATGTACAAATCGCCAATGATGTAAACCACCATTAAAAGCGCGAATTTCAGCGAGAAGGTGTCTCGACGTAAAGCGGTATTGACATCAAGCAAAATTTTGCCGACCTGCCAGATGGCATCGGCACAAATCAACCCGGTAAAAAAGATGATGGCTCCGGCAACCAGCGGCAATAAATCATAACGCGATGACCGCCCGCTGAATTGATAGCGCAAGGGTCTCACCATCGGTTCCGTCAGGTGCGTCAAATGATAGGGAATGCGCGCAAACGGATTCACCCCGGAAAACGATAAAATCACTCTCAATAAAAACAGTGAAGCGAAAGCTATCGCTCCCCAATAAATCAAATTCCCCAACCAGGAGATTGCAAAAATTAAGTAATCCAAATTCGCTTACTTTCCTCTCTCTCCAAAAATTGCGCTGCCGACACGAACCAGCGTCGCGCCCTCTTCAATGGCAACTTCAAAATCGTGACTCATACCCATTGAAAGCTGAGTTAATTTCTTAGCCTCCGGTCGCGTGCGATTGACCTCATCAAGAATTTCCCGCAACCGTTTGAAGTAGGGGCGGGTCTTTTCGACATCCTCAAAAAACGGCGGCAATACCATGAGACCCTGCAACCGCAGGTTGTTTGCCGCATCCAGGGTTTCGACAATCGCCGCAAGTTCACTGACATCCGCGCCCGATTTCGTCGCTTCGCGCGCCAGATCAACTTGAATCAAAACGTCTATCGTTCTTCCCTCTTCACCGGCAATGCGGTCAAGGCGCTGCGCCAGTTCGCAACCATCAATCGTGTGAATCCAGGCAAAGGTTTTCACCGCCGGTCGCACTTTATTGGATTGCAGATGCCCGATGAGATGCCAATTGATGCCATCGCCTTTCACCAACGGCGCTTTTTCAACCGCCTCTTGAACCTTATTTTCGCCAAGCACACGAACCCCTGCATCAACTGCCTGCTGGACAATCTCCGGTGCAAAGGTTTTCGATACCACGACCAGCGTAATGTCATCAGGATTTCTGCCTGTGCGAGTTGCTGCGTTTTGAATCCGTTCTTTTACGCTTGCCAGGTTGTCTTTAATTGTTTCACTCATTCGTTTCAATCTTAGCAAGACAGCGATTCAGCGCAAAGCGGCAAGTTAGGACGATGGTTTAATAAGAAAGGTTGATTTATGAACGGGTAAAAATATTATTAGCTTCCCCTAAATCGCGCGCTGATGGCGTGATGATGGTTTTTGCATTGACATGAATCTTTTCGCCTTTTTGCAAAGCGCGTCGCACATCGTCTTCGCAAACAAACTCATGAATGACTCTGTGATTATTCGATGATGCTTGCACAGATGGCGGGGGCGCAGGTGGCGCAGGTGGTGTGACCGGTGGCGGCGTCTGCACCTGCACAATAATCGGTTGCGGACTCGTTGGCGGCGTTGGCGCAGGTTGGGGTTGCGGCTGAATTTGTTGCGTGTGGCGGTGAACCTTTGCGCCGCGTTCAGCCAGGAAACGGTCAACCAGAGAAGTTATTGCTGCGCGGTCAACCGCTGTCTTGGTTGTGGAAACCGCTTGCGCAGCGGTTTTCATCTCTACAGGCAAACGATTGATGGCTTTGGTTTCAAAAGCGATGCGTTTGACATCGACCAGATGGCGCGGCGAAATATTATCGGAAGTCACATTGCCGCCCCACGAACCACACCCCAAAGTCATCGACGGCTCAAGGTCAGTGGTAAATCCGATTGCCCCATGCGTTGACGGGCTGTTGACAATCACCCGCGACACCGGCATCCGTATGCCGTATTCGCGCGCCGCATCACGGCTCTGCGTATGAATCGAAGCGGTGTGCCCCATGCCGCCAAATCTTAAAATTGCGGCGGCGCGTTCACAGCCTTCTTCGAGATTTTCGACAACATAATAAGCCAGGAGCGGCGAGAGTTTTTCCATTGAAAGCGGAAACGTTTTGCCGACACCGGCAAGTTCAAAAACCAAAGCGCGGGTGCCATCGGGAATCGTCAGCCCTGCCATCTCGGCAATCACTTTGGCGCTGCGACCGACGATTTTGGCATTGAGTTTAACCTCTGGCGTGGCTACAACTTTTTCGAGCGCATCCTGTTGCTCTTTATTTAAAAAGTATGCGCCTTCGGCAGCGAGTCGCTCGCGCACCTCTTTATCAATCGGGCGTTCGACCACGATAGCCTGCTCCGATGAACAGATGGTGCCGTTATCGAAACATTTGCCGGTGAGAATATCTTTCACGGCTTTATGAATATTCGCCGAGCGTTCAATCATCGCCGGAACATTTCCGGGACCGACACCGAACGCCGGTTTCCCGGAGGAATAGGCAGCGCGCACCAGCCCTATGCCGCCGGTCGCTAAAATCACGGCGGTGAGTTTGTGCTTCATCAATTCCTGAGTGCCCTCCTGAGTGGCGTGCGTCATACAACTCACAGCGCCTGCGGGAAGCCCTGCGGCTTCGCCGGCAAGGCGCATCACCCGCGCGGTTTCATTGATACATTGAGCAGCCGCAGGGTGCGGACTCAAGACCACGGCATCACGAGCTTTGATAGAAATTAATATTTTAAAAATGGCTGTGGAGGTCGGATTGGTGACCGGGATGATTGCCGCGACCACGCCGCGCGGCGAAGCGACTTCGATGATGCTGTCGGTCTGTTTGAGAACCCCGACGGTCTTCATCGGCTTAATGAAGTTATAAATCTGTTCGGCGGAAAAACGGTTCTTGGTATTTTTATCGGCGGCGCTGCCAAAACCGGTTTCCAGGTGCGCCATTTCACCTAAGCGATAACTCTCTTCAAGGGCGGCGCGCGCCATTGCTGCGACAATTGCATCAACCTTTTCCTGTGAAAATGTCGCAAGAATTTTTTGCGCGGCGGCAGCGCGTTCGACCAAGTCACGCGCCTGCGTTAAGGATTGATTGTTAGGGTCGTCAGACATGGGTTAGATGAGTATGGCGCTTGGTACTTTATGCTTCGTGGTCACATCAACCTGGCAGGTACAGGCAAACCAGGAAAAATGTGATTAAAAATTCAACGTACCTGTCACCAGGTTCAAAGCACAAAATACCAAAAAATTTATTTCCGTTCTTTTTTGCCTTCGGTGAGCGCGCGCGAACCATCACCACCGGCACCGGTAGAAAGTTGACCTTGTCCGCCGTTGGTCAATTCGTGAACCGATTTAATGGTTTTGCTTTTTTCCAGAATGTATTCCAACTCTCGGTGTGGACGCGGTATGACATGAACGCTGATTAATTCACCGACGCGCCGGGCGGCGGCAGCGCCTGCATCTGTCGCCGCTTTTACCGCGCCGACATCGCCGCGCACAAACACTGTGACATAGCCCGCGCCGATATATTGTTTGCCGACGAGTACGACATTCGCGGCTTTGGTCATTGCATCTGCGGCTTCGACGGCTCCCACAAAGCCTTTGGTCTCGATCATGCCGAGAGCTTCCATTGACATAAATATTCCTCCGATTTCGGACTGTTGATGCTTATTCAAAGATGGGCATCAGCGATGAAAATTGTTGCTTCTTTGATGCTCAAATGATTTTCTTAACAAAGAGCATCAAAACTAACAAAACACCTATAGGCAGTCAAGCAAACTGCTTGACACCCAAGCCCGGCAACCATAAGATTCTGTTTGCATCCGTAAGCCCCAATAACGACAGGAGAAAAGAGAGGTCGTGCAACAACTTATGCCGACTCTAGGCGAAGAGCTAAGACGCAGACGCGAACAACTCAACATAGACCTTAACGACATCGCTGATTCCACCAAAATAGGGATTCGTTTTCTTAAAGCCATCGAAGCCGATAACTATGCGATATTACCGGGCGGCATCTTTACGCGCTCGTTTATTCGCGCTTTCGCTAAAAAAGTCGGCATGAACGAAGATGAAGCGATGAATCTTTATGTGCAGCAGGTCGCGCCGCCACCGGTTATCGAACAACCGGAAGACAATCATAAAAAATCGTCGAAACAACCGCCTTCAATTATTCAAGCTTACGAAAATCAGCCGCCGGTCATTCGCAAGAAACCTGCCAAGACCTCAACCGAAACCAACTGGTCGAGTGTGCTCATCATTATTGGAATATTAATTGTCGTCGGCATCATCATCGCCGCGCTCGTCCGGCAGATTAATAAGAATCAAGCGGCTCAGGTGGTCATTCCCGAAAAGCCCAGAATCGAACAACCGCAAGCGGAAGAACCGTCGCAATCGGCATCTTCGCAAAATTCATCGCAACCCACGCCAACCGCTGAACCGCCACAGGCACCCAGTGTCAATGCCGGCGATACCTTGAAGGTGAGAATCGAAGCCAAAGACAACGATATATGGATTCAGTATCAAGCCGATGAAGCCAAACCCGCGCAAGTGATTTTAAAACCCGGCGAAGGTCAGGATGTGCCGCCCGCTCTCTCGGCTGTCAAAATCAAATATGGCAATAAACAATCCTTGAAGTTGATTATCAACAACAAAGAAGCAAATCTGCCGGTTGATTTACCGGAATGGAAAGGCAACATTTTAATTTCACGCGATACCTTGCCAACCTTTTTTCAAACCCAATCCCCGGCACCTCCGCAATAGATTTTCATTAATCGAATCCATCTCACCTTTTATATGCCTGGTCAACGTTCATCCCCTCTGCGGGGATTTTCGCTTTCCCCTGTAAAGTTGCGGTTATTGTCACGGTCAAGCCCGCTCGGCAAACGAATTGGCGTGTTTAAAAATTTCGCTCATCCCTTCTCAGCCGTTGTCTTGCTGGCACATGGGTTGCTCTCTGACCTCAACGTGAGAAACATTGACGCATGAATGAATAGGGGTGTCTGCATCCATGACATCGCTGCATTGATTACGGTCAACGATGGGGTGAATAAAAGTTGAAGCGAATAGCGCAAGAGAACGGCGGCGATCAAACCCTGCCGGTTGGATAACCAGTTACTGAAACCTTGCCGACTCTCGCGTTATGAACCATCCCTATTGCTCAAGGGGTGATTGCGGCGACGCCCTGTCAATACTGAATGATGAAGGGAGGAAAGAGATGTTAGTTGAGTTTTCAATCCTGCCGCTTGGAGCCGGTGACCACCTATCGGGGCCACTCGCTGAAATTTTAAAAATCGTCGATACCTGCGGATTGCCTTATAAACTGACGCCTGGGTCAACTTGCGTTGAAGGCGAGTGGCAGGAGGTCATGGAAGTCGTCAGGCTCTGTCATCTGCGAATGCGTAATCATTCAAAGCATGTGATTACGACGATTAAAATCGAAGATGAAGAGGGGGTGACGAATAAAATTACCCGCAACATCACCTCGGTTGAAGCGGCTGCCGGGCGCAAACTCTCAACCTGAACAGGACGGCTTATGTCACAAACCTTAATCATCATTATGATTGTCGCTATCGTGGTGGTCTTTTCGTTGTTCATCCTGTTCGATAACCCCGGCAGAAAACGAAAAGATGACCGGGATGCGAAAAAAACCGAAGATTTCATCGACAATCCCAATTTCTTATATCAATCGCAACAACCCGCTGAATTGCAGATTGGCGAAGAGCGTGAAGTAGATCAATTATCGCGTTTTGCGCCCGATGCGAAACCTCGCGAAAGAGGCGCGACAACAATTGAGAAATCATAAAACCAACGAAAAGCATTTTATATTCAGGAGAAACCACAATGAGCAAAGACCCAATGATTGACGAACGCCCAACCCATATCCCACCCGAAAACCCGGATGACCCTTTGCCGCCAGACCCGCTCAACCCTGATGTCATTCCTCCGAACCCTTATCCGGTAACCGATCCGCCGCTGCTTCCTGAAGAGCCGGATGTTGAACGCGAAGACCCGTTACCCAATTCGGATGATCCAAACCCTAATGATATTCCGCTCTTTTAATTGACTGGCACAATTGTTTGGCAGGCAAAAGAGCACGTGGGAAAAACCTTAACGCCAGCATTCGTTAAGGCAAGGAAAACCATAAAAGGAGTAGTAAAAAGTCGTATGCGTAAACTAGTTTTGGCAACCGTTTGTTTGATTATTTTGTCCACTGGGGTTTTCGCTCAGAGTGGCAAACGAGCCGATTTTTTCATTGGTTATTCAAACCTTCAGGCTGAAGGCATCCCGGATAGAAACGATCCCGGAAACATATTCGATGATGATTTCTTCGGTAGACGAGTAGGTCTGCATGGCGTGAATGCCTCATTCACAGGGTATTTCAATGACTATTTCGGCATCACCGGAGATTTCTCTTTTCATCGGAAGAAAGATACAGAGGTTTTCGGTCCCAATGATGAAGATAGAATTGACACCCGGGTAGTTTATTTTATGGCTGGCCCGAAACTCAAATACCGCAACCCCAGCCGGTTTGAGCCATACGTCCATGCGCTTTTCGGTGGCGCTCACACGCGCTTTGAAGTGGAATCGCAATTCCCTATTGCCGGCGGCAGTTTCACCGAATCTTTTGATACGGGGGCGACAGATTTTGCGATGGCTATAGGCGGGGGTGTCGATGTTCGCCTTTCGGATAATTTCAGCTTGCGATTGATTCAAATCGATTATGCGCCGGTTTTTTTGAAAGACCGTTCTGTTCAAAGACTCGGACAGGCAGGCGCAATCGTGCCATTCACGCTGGAATCTCAAAGACAGGATAATGTCCGCATCTCTGTCGGACTGGTCTTTTAAAAATATTTAACGAGAAACTGGCACAGGCACCGAGAGCCAGAAAGAGTCCAGAGGAAAGTCTTAACGCCCCTGTGCCAGTCTTTATTCCCGTAAGCTGGAGGTTATTCAGCTTACTTGAAATTTTACAGTTTAAAATGTCTGATGCCGTCATACAGGTAGCTCAAGACCTTGTCCATCAACAACGCGAATGGATGATTGAGCGCATTGGCTGGCTGCTGATGAGTCTGCTGGTACTGGCAGCACTGGTCGGATTACTCGGCACGGGACCTTTAAGCGATGCTATGGTCAGGGATGCCAATTCAACGCTTGAGGCAGAATATCGCAGGTTCGCTCGTTATCAAGCGCCAACCGTTTTAAGAATTCACCTGTCGTCGCAACCCGCTACAGATGCAATCACGCGATTATCCATCAATCGCGATTTTATTGATCGAATCGAACTTCAACGCATTGACCCTGAACCGGTGCGGGTTGAAGTCACGGCTCGACAGTTTATCTACAATTTTCAAATCAGCAATCCGCCACAATCTTTAACGATTACCCTGCGTTACAAACCGGATACCTATGGTCGCCTGCCCATCAAGCTGACAACCGATGAAGGGGCGAGGCTCGCTTTCACACCCTTCATTTACCCATAACATTTAACGGAGGGCTTGAGTTTATGGATTCCGTCATTCGCGGTCTTGTGGTCTATTTCGTCCTGTTAATCATTTTCCGATTATCGGGAAAACGGACGCTAACCCAAATCACCGATTTCGACCTGATTTTATTGCTTATCATCAGTGAAACGACACAGCAGGCAATGGTCAGCGATGACCATTCGATGACCAATGGATTGTTGTTGATTATCACCTTGATTGGCACCAGTATCGTTTTATCTCATTTAAAACAATGGTTCCCCGCTTTAGACAAATGGTTGGACGGCACGCCGCTTATCATTATTGAAAATGGCAAGGTGCACAAACATCGCTTGCAAAAGGCGCGCATTAATGAAAATGACATCATGACGGCAGCGCGCGCATTACAAGGGTTGGAGCGCCTCGAACAAATTAAATACGCCATTTTAGAATGCGATGGTGAAATCACCATTGTGCCCAAGAAGGAAGCAAAGCTATAAACATCATCAAAGAAAATTTATTTGATAGCGATGGCAATCCAGGTCTGAGAGCGGGTTGAGCAATCAGCAAACCGGCAAACAAAATTTCTCGCTCCCTCTCAAGTATTCAGGCTATCTCATCGCAACATCACGACTGTAGTTCCAATACCACGACCGATTTCGCCGGGATGTTGAGAATCACTTGTGTGTCTTGAATCTTATAGCCGCTAAATGGCGCAGGTTTGATGGCATTCGGTTTATCAAAGGTGTTGATGGCGTTCATCATTGCAGCGGTAAGCACTTCGCCTTTGATGTTCTTTACGGTTGCGCCTGCAACGCTGGTCGTGATTTCGATAGCTCTATTGGGGTCGAGGTTGACGATTGACAGATGCAGTTTGCCATCTTTGTCGCGTGAAGCCGAAACATTCAACGATGGGACCGATGCCTGCTCCAGTTTATACTCCGGCGCGTTGAGTTCGCTTGGAATCAGCGTCGCGCCTTGATGGATTTTATACATTTTGAAGATGTAGTAGGTCGGCGTCAGAACCATCTTCTCCTTGTCGGTCAAGACCATCGCCTGTAACACGTTCACCATTTGCGCGATGTTCGCCATCTGCACGCGGTCTGAGTGGTTGTTGAAGATATTCAAATTTATTCCCGCCACCACGGCGTCGCGCAAACTGTTCTGCTGATAGAGCGCGCCCAGGTCTTTGCCTGGCTCGGCGTCGTACCAGGTGCCCCACTCATCCACCATCAACCCAACGCGCTTTTGCGGGTCATACTTATCCATAATGGCGCTATGCTTCTGGATATACTCATCCATGCGCAGGGTGCGAACAAGCGTTGCATGCCACTCTTTTTCACCGAACTCAGTGGCAGACCCTTTGCGTCCCCAATCACCGGTCGGCAAGGTGTAATAATGCAGCGACAACCCGTGCATATATTTTGCCGCCTGTGCCATGAGCACTTCCGTCCAGGTGTAATTGTTATCATAAGGACCGACGGCGAGTTTCTGAATCTTATTGCCGGAATAGTTTTTGATGAAGGTCGCATAGCGACGAAACTCATCGGCGTAATATTCGGGGCGCATTTCTCCGCCACACCCCCAACTCTCGTTGCCCACGGCAAAATAAGGAATCTTCCAAGGTTTATCGCGTCCATTCTGGCGGCGCAGACGAACCAGTGAGGAATCGGCGTCCGAAGTCATATATTCAATCCATTCCATCATCTCCTGCGGCGAGCCGCTGCCGAGATTGCCATTGATGTAGGGTTCGGCTCCGAGCATCTCACATAAATCCATGAATTCGTGTGTGCCAAAGGCATTCGTATCCACACCGCCCCAACTCGCATTCGGTCGTCTAGGTCGTTGGTTGCGCGGTCCAATGCCGTCGCGCCAGTGATACTCGTCGGCAAAGCAGCCGCCGGGCCAACGCAACACCGGCACGTTCAACTCTTTCAAGGCAGCGACGACATCATTGCGCAGCCCACGGGTGTTGGGGATGGGCGAATCTTCGCCTACCCAGAGTCCGCCATAAATCAACCGCCCCAGGTGTTCGGCGAAATGTCCATAGAGGTTGCGGTTGATTGTGCTTTTGGGTTGATCGGCGCGAATCACCAATGAAGCTTTGTGTGGTTCGGGACTTTGAACCTGCGCCCGATGAGAAATTGATGTAGCGAGAAAAACGAGTGCCAATGTAGCAGCCCATAATGATGTTCGGTTGAGCAAAAACATTTGCCGGGAACGCATAAATATCTCCTCCAGACCAGAGTGTAGCGCAGCAATCCGCTGCCACTATAATCAAGAAAAATGTGTTAGTGATTGATTATCAATGAGACTATTTTTTAGTATCTTGAGCTTTCAGTGATCTGTCGGATGTCCGGTCAATTTTTACCCTGTCTGAATCTTTTTTTCAACCACCTACCGAAAGCCTGAATTTCTGGCAATCGGTTTTTAGTATTTGGTTCAGGAAAGACTTAGTGAAAACCATTGTGGTGTCCGCAAATTTCGGCACCCAAGTTTTATTGCAATTTTGCAATGACGGTCGCTGATTGAAAAGAATGGCGGCGATTGGAATCGAACCGATGATTATGAATTTTGCGGGACTAAGGAAAACTTTTGTACAACCTTATACCAACTTGTCAGTCATCGTACCTCGATGACTTTATTCTCTCATTCAATTTTCGATTACCAACAAAATCCGGTCTATCTGATGAGGGTGTCCTCAGCGTAGCGAACTTCGCGAGATTGGCGCTCCCCTTCAGACAATTGCAAAACCCTAAAACGAACAAAAGGCTTGATTTTATTAGCTTCTGAGCGATGATGGGCACTGTATTTTACAGGCAATTCGCAATCATATTTAAAAGGATATGGTGGCAGTTTATGGCTTATCGTTCGGCTTTTGTGAGGGAATCTTCCGACCAAAATCAAGTCTACTGCCGGTTCGGCAGGGTGCTATTACTTTGCCTGTTACTTAGCGTCTTGACAACCACCGAGGCGTCAGCGCAATACCGCGTTGAGCACTACACCACCGGCAACGGACTGCCGCAGAATACGATCTCGGCGATTACCCAAACCCGCGACGGCTACCTCTGGTTTGCCACCTACGACGGACTGGTGCGTTATGATGGGATGCGCTTCACCAATCTCGATAAAGGCAATTCGCCGGGCATCAGCAGCAATCAATTTTTATCGCTGTTTGAAGATGACCAGGGGAGGTTGTGGGCGGGCACGGCAGATAGCGGGCTGGTGGGGTATTACAAGGGCGTCTTCACCTCGCTGACTCCCGCGCAAGGATTACCCAACAAATATGTCGGGCGAATGCAACGCTCCGAAGACGGTTTGCCCATCCTCTTTTTCGACACCGGCGAGTATAACTACCTCCGTTGGACTGGAGACCAGCGACTGACCTCGGCAAATATCTTTTTATGGACCGCAGAGCAATCGTTCGTTCCCATTGATGAGCGCCCGGTGAACGAGTTTATTGATCGTTCACAGGCGCGCTGGGTCATCGAACCGGGCAAACTGATGCGCTTCAAAGGCGGGCAGCAGACCAGCTTTCCCGTGCAACTTACGCTTGATGAGTTTTTTCGTTTCCGCTACGAAGACCGCGCCGGGAATATATGGTTCGCTTCCCGCGATAACCAGGTCTATCTCATCGCCGGCGATACCCTGAAGCATTACACGCAAGTGGACGGACTTCCCTCTTATTCCACTATCAAATTTGCCGGCGAAGACCTGGAAGGAAATGTCTGGCTCTACAGCCAGCGTCGCGTCATGCGTTATCGCGACGGTCACTTCACCATCTATACCGCGAAAGATGGAATCAACAGCAAAAATATCCGGGCGGCATTTTGCGACCGTGACGGCGCCATTTGGGTGGGCACCAATGAAAACGGCTTGTACCGTCTGACGCGGCAATTTCTGACCGCGTATTCACAATCCGACGGGCTGCTCGCCAACATCGTTTATCCGATTATTGAGGATCACACTGGCGCGATCTGGATTGGCGGTGGCGGCGGCATGAGCCGTTTCGCTGACGGCAGATTTACCGGCTATCTGCTCGACCCGTCACGCAAGCCTCGGTACAAAATTGTTGCCGCCGCGCCGCCTGAAAAATTTCCAGGCTCCGGGGCACAATCATTTTGTGAAGATCGCGAGGGCGGTTTATGGATTGGCATTGAAACGGGCGTATTGCTAATGAAGAACGGGCAGTTGACCGACCGCTCGGAACTGACCCAATCGGTAGCGCCCGATGCCATCTTTGAAGATCGCGCGGGCAATCTCTGGTTTGGCACCACCAAAGGGCTTTTCAAGGCGCAGGCGGGGAAATCGACTTTATACACCACCAAAGAAGGTTTACCGAACAACGGCGTAACAGTCATTTACGAAGATCATCAAGGCACGATATGGGTTGGCACACGCGGTGGGCTTGCGCGTTCTGTGGGCGACCGCTTCGCGCCATTGACGGCAGAAGACGGGCTGGCTGGCAACCGCATTCGCAGCCTTTACGAAGACCGTGACGGCGCGCTCTGGATCGGCACCTTCGATAGCGGCTTAACCCGCTTGAAAGACGGGCGGTTTACCGTCTATACCGTACAGACCGGGCTGTTCAACAACGGCGTCTTTCAAATTCTTGAAGACCGCCGCGACAATTTCTGGATCAGTTGTAACCGCGGCATCTATCGCACGAGCCGCAGCCAGCTCAACGACTACGCCGAGGGCAAGATTGCTGCCATCCACTCGGTCGCCTACGGTACTCAAGAGGGCATGCTCTCCGTCGAATGTAACGGCGAGCGTCAACCGGCGGGCATCAAAGCCCGCGACGGCAAACTCTGGTTCCCGAATCAGAAGGGCATTGTGATGATTGACCCCGAAGCAGCGCCGCACGATTTGCCGCCGCCGCTGGCAGCCATCGCAGCGGTGATGGTTGACCGCAAGAGCGCGAACTTCAAAGACGGCATTACTCTTGAACCGGGTCAGGCTAATTTGGAGATTCAATTTACCGCGCCCTGTTCGGTCAAATCCGAATATGTGCGGTTCAAATTCCAGCTCGCGGGACTCGATGAAGAATGGACGGAGGCGGGGACGCAACGTTCGGTTTTTTACCCGCGTCTGCCGCCCGGTCATTACACTTTCCAGGTCATCGCCGCCAACTTTGACGGCGTTTGGAATGAAACCGGCACCACGTTGCAAATTTACATGAAGCCGTACTTTTATCAAACCAAATGGTTCTATGCGGCATGTGCGCTGGGTTTCTTGATGCTGGCGGCAACGATTTATATTTTGCGCGTGCGGCAACTGAAAGCCATTGGACGCAGGCTGACCCAATTGGTCGCCGAGCGCACAGCCGACCTGGTCGAGCGCACCGAACAACTCGTAGTCGCCAACGAGAAGTTGAATCAATTGGCTACTCTTGATGGGTTGACCAACATCGCCAACCGCCGCCGTTTCACCAACTTTTTAGAGCAGGAATGGCAGCGCGCTCGGCGGGCGCAGACACCGATTTCACTGCTCTTGATGGATGTGGATTACTTCAAACTGTACAACGACACCTACGGGCATCAAGGCGGCGATGATTGTTTGAAGCAGGTAGCCGGCGTGCTGCGCGATTCGATCAGGCGTGCTTCTGATTTGGCGGCGCGTTATGGCGGCGAAGAGTTTGCAGTCATCTTGAGCGAGACCGAAACCGAGGGGGCAATGGTGGTCGGCGAAAGCATACGGATGCAAATTGAAGCCTTACAAATTCCGCATCGCAGTTCAAAAGTAAACTCGGTTGTGACCATCAGCCTGGGGGTTGCCACCTTGATTCCATCGCCAGAGGTGACGGCAGATGAACTCATCGCCGCCGCCGACCAGGCGCTTTATCACGCCAAAGAACAAGGGCGCAATCGTTGCGTTGCCCAGGTCGAAGCGCAGGCTGTGGACCATACTGCGCAAGGATGCCCACAGGTTGTTTGATAAAGAAAAGGGAGTGCTGCCTGAGTTTTGATTTGAAAGAGGCGGCGATCGGAATCGAACCGATGAATAAAGGTTTTGCAGACCTCTGCCTTACCACTTGGCTACGCCGCCGTTTTGAAGCTTGAATTATCAAATGAAAAGCGAAGGCGGCTTGGGTGTGCCCTGCCTTCGCTTTGAGCTTTTGGAGCGGGAGACGGGATTTGAACCCGCGACTTCGACCTTGGCAAGGTCGCACTCTACCGCTGAGTTACTCCCGCTTGGCGAATGTTCAATATAGCCTCGCGGCTTTAAGCCTGTCAACTCCGCCTGCAAATTTTTTATTGGTCATTTCATCAGCGCCGGGCAAAGCGCGCTCGAAACCACTTTTGGGGGTTGCGGGACAGCGGTTTGCGGGGTCGCCGAAGCCTTCGGTGAATCGCTCATTTGATAAATTAAAATGCCGATAAATGAAAGGATTAAGATGACGGATAAAATCAATAACCGCTTTTTAGGGCGCGGGCTTTCCCTGGTGGTGATTTTTTCGACCGCGTAATTAGGCGTTCTTTGATAGGAGTCGCGTGTCCTGTTTAAATTTCCAAAATCTCTTTGCGGGTCGCCGGTTTTCGCCTCATAAAAACCATGCCGGGGTTTTACGATTTCGGCATCAATGACCAGTGAATGAAAACTTTTCGTCGGGTCATTCGATTTGATGCGCAATACACTTGATTGAAACCCCGTGGCAACCGGGCGAAGGCGAATCATCAAGCGGGTCTTTTCGCCGGGTTGCAAGGTGAGCGGCAGTGGCACTTTATCCAATAAAAACGGGGCTTCAGGCGGAGTTATTGCCGAAATCACCAATGCCTGTTTGCCGATATTTTTGATAAAAACCATTTCCGATGCGGCGGCATTCTGAGCAACCTTGCCGAAATTGACGGAGGTCAGATTAATGGCAATGCGCGGTTGTTCGCCGGTCAGCTCAACCGGGTTTTTGGTGTCGGTCAGGGGGCGAAAAAAGATTGCGCCTTCGTTGATCATTTCAATCTTGCAACCGCTGTACATATCTTGTTGTCTCCAAAACCTTGTGCATTAACTCGCCATAACCGTGCAAGGCAAGTGGATTCTTTGCTGTAAAGTCAAAATGGTTAATCGCCCGGTTATTTCATGAAATTTTTAAAGATGCCGGTGTGCTCCCCAGTTCGGGACTATTGCATTCGGTTAAGCGGTATGGTTAATTCGTTGCTGTTTATTTGAGGAACGCCGAAAGTTATGTTGAATATCTTAAAACTTCTCGCCTTACCGTTTTTCAAAATCTGGTTCACTGTGGAGTATTATGGACTCAATAATGTGCCTAAAGATGGCGCAGTCATCCTTGCGGGCAATCATCCTTCTTACCTGGACCCGGTGCTGGTGGCGTTGCCTGTGAAACGAGTCATACGATTTATGGCATGGGATGCGCTCTTTAAAGTCCCGCTTCTCGGTTTGGTGATTCGCAAACTCGGCGCTTTCCCGGTAGACATTCGCAAAGGCAAAGGCGAATCGGCGTTTATGGAAGCCGTCAAAGTTTTACGAAATCAGCATGCCCTGGGCATCTTTCCCGAAGGGCAACGCTCCGAACAAGGACCGATGGGCGAACTGAGAACCGGCACCGCTAGACTGGCGATTGAAACCAACGCGCCGATTGTGCCGATAACCATTGGCGGCGCTTATCGCGCCTGGCCGCGCATCAAACTTTTTCCTAAACCGGCAAAAATTATCGTGCGTTATCACAAACCGATTTATTTAAATCCAACCGACATTGCGACCCGCAAAGATGATCGTGAATATCATAAAGAGGTGATGAATCAAATCGCCCAAGCCATCAATCGTTCGCTGAGACCGGCGCTGCGCGGCGATACACATTTTGAGCAATGGTATAAACAACCGCCGTCAAACCTTCGCATCTACGAATGGGTACCGCTGGTTGCCGCGCTCATCAGCACTTTGATTCTGGTGATTCGCGGTTCATTTTTTACAAATTGGCAAGCCGTCTGGTTGCCGCCGCTCGGTTATTACCTTTATCTCATCACCGATTTGCTGTTGATCAAACCGTCACGTTTTGCCAAGTGGGTGCGCAACTCTGCGCCGGTCTGGTTGATGCTCATCTGGCATCATGGATTGACCGCCACCCTTGGAGTACCCGAAGGTGAAAAAAACGGCTTGCTGATTGCCACTTCGCTTGCGGCATTCTTTGCTTTCTTCTGGGAAGATTATTTTACTTTGCAGAAATTCGTGCGCGGTCTGGTGGCGGTTTATTATTTATCGGTTGCCATGTTGCTCAACTGGTCAAACGGGCTTGGCATGTTCACCAGCCTTACGGTGTTTATTATCGCTTTCTGTTTCTGGTTTCGGACGATTTATTACCAGGCAACGGTTACGGTCTTGAGTCTCAGCCTCGCCTTTGCGCTTCTATCATCAAAGCAGACCGACTGGCAATTGCTCTCCTATGCAGCTTTAGGCATTGCCATCATCGGCTATCTGCAAACCTTTATCAGCGCCGCTTACGATATTCGCAGACAAGGCACGGTCAATGACCTCACCGCTGCAAATAACGGAGCGACTTCATAATCTTCATGGCTTCCTGTAAAGAGATTTTTGAAGCCGTGAGCGAATAGTATTGAAGCTTTTTTGAACCGCTCGCCTGACGACGATTTTCTATCCATTCACCCCAGATTTCGGTTTTGTCTTCCACTTGATACCCGACTTCCAAGCCGTTATTGAAATAGGGATTTTTGCCTTTGAGAGTTTTCACGGTTTCAACACTGCCGATGCCATCGTCTGCCGATTGAATGGCAAAGGTTGCCCCACGATTGTTGGCATAACGAATCGTGTAGCCGGTGGTGTATTGGTCTTTTTCGATCTGCACTTCATCAACGCGAAAGCCCGCAGGTATATAGGTCGGAATGGCAACCGGAATGCGCAATGCCAACAACTCGCCGACCTGTTTATCGCTTAACGCCGCAAGAATGCCTTGAGCAAAAGCTTTCGGGTCTTTGCTCTGCGCCGCAGCGGATTGTGAAAAACCGGCAGTAAGAAAAATAGAGATGACAAGCAAAATTACCGGGCAGTGGGTTTTTAATTTCAAGCCGTTTGTCTCCAAAAAAATTTTCAAGCGTATAATTCGAGCCGCATCACAAATGCGTCTTCGGTTGGAAAGCGATAATAATCGCGCCTGCGGTTGACGTATTTGAAACCCATTTTTCGATACAGCGATTGCGCCGTTTCATTGGAGGCGCGGACTTCTAAAATCGCAAATGAAATGCCGCGTTGCCCGCCAAATCCCAGCGCGGTTTCCAACAGTTTACGCCCGACGCCGATGCGTCTGAAACCGGGGTGTGAAGCAATATTATTGATGTGCATTTCATCTTCGACTGTCCATCCCGCAAAAAAGCCCAATATCCGGCGTCCGACATCTTCACTGGTTCGCGCCACCAGCATAATCGCCGAAGGGTTGGTGAGGATTTCGCGTTTATATGAATCATACCCCCAGCGATTCAGCCCGGAGATTTCTTCAATCTCGACGACTTCACTCAAATCGTCGAGCGTCATCCAATCGACGGTAAACATCTGTTGTGAAGGTGAAAATCCATTATCCTCAAACCTGCTAACCTGCATCGCCATTTTAATCCCCTGGTTTACCCTTGAACTTTTATTTTAATATCCGCGCCACGCACATAGGTCGCCTGTAAATTTTCTGCCGAGACCGCCGCGCCCGTTTGCATCTTCAAAAAACCGAGTCGGGCAATTTCTTCAGCGAGAAACCCCGAATGCTGATGGATGCGCCAAATTTTTGGTGATGCGGTTGTTGAACCGCTACCCTCATCAAGCGAAAATTGCTTTATCGCCTGATGATGCAAATGCGCACCGTCGCCAACGATTACTAGATTATCAATTTGTGCGACGCGCTCCAACGCTTTTTCTATCGCGCTGACCTCAGGCGCATTGCGCGCCAATGGCTCTCGCCGCTCGTTCAACTCAAAAAGTTGTGAATAGACTTCGCCTTTATAGGCATTCAGCATTGAACAAACCGTGGTGGCGAAAGGAACCGCCGCCGCCCAGGCTTCAAGCGATGAAACGCCAACTGTCAACTTCCCTGTCGCCGCGGCAAACGCTTGCGTCGCCGCCATCCCGACGCGCAACCCTGTAAACCCGCCGGGTCCCGTGCAGACTGCGTATAAATCAATCGCTTCGATTTTCACACCGACCGCCTCAAGCAGATAATCAATCAGGTTCCAGAGTTTGGTCGAACGGGTTTCATCGAGTTCGGCTCCGAAGGTCGCAATGATTTTTTCGCCACGGGCAATCGCCATGCTCGTGAGTTTGGATGAAGTATCGAGCGCGAGAATGAGCGGTTCATTATCGCCTTGAGGTTCACCGGTTTCCCTGTTGGACATAAAATTCGCCTCTGCCCGTCACCTAAAATTCGTTTGCCTGAAAAAATTTAAACGGTTTCCTGAGTACACTTGCAAACGAATTTAAAGCCCTATCAATTTTACAAATTTGACATTGAAACAAAGGCGGGATTATATAGTTTCCTTAAAGACTGAGACAACCTCGCAAGTTCCGACAGGCATAAACGGGCGTTTGGCTTCGACTACTCGGCAACAGTTTTTAAATCGAGAAAGAGACAGGAAATGGGTAAATATATTGGCATTCTAACAGGGGGCGGCGATTGCCCTGGTCTCAATGCGGTCATCAGAGCCATTGTGCGTCGCGCCATGCAGGAAGACATCCCTGTGCATGGCATACAGTCGGGTTGGCTTGGTCTGGTAAACGGCGACATCAAACCGCTCTCACGTTATTCGGTAGCCGGCATTCAATATAAAGGCGGTTCGATTTTAGGCACTTCGCGTTTTAGTCCGCTCGAAGATAAAAGCGCCTTAAAGAAGATGCGCGACAACTGGAAAAAATTCGGTTTGGATTCATTAATCGTGGTCGGCGGCAACGGCACACTTTCTGCTGCGACCCAGATGTGGCGCGATGAAGGCTACCCCATCGTCGGCATTCCCAAAACCATTGATAACGACATCGTCGGCACCGATTACACCATCGGCTTCGATACGGCGGTGTCCATCGCATCGGAAGCCATTGACCGTTTGCACACCACCGCCGAATCGCAACATCGGGTGATGGTTGTTGAAGTGATGGGGCGACATACGGGATGGATTGCCACACACGCAGGGCTGGCGGGCGGAGCCGATATTATTCTGGTTCCCGAAAAACCCTTTCGCATCTCGGAGATTTGCGAAATGTTGCAACAACGCCAGGCGGTGGGCAGAAATTTTTCCATCGTCGTGGTTGCCGAAGACGCCCGCCCGCACCCGGACGAAGATTTTCTCAGCGAAAAACAACGTGAGCGCATTTACCGGGAAAACCGACTGGGCGGCATTGGCGCGCTGGTCGCCATTCAAATCGAAAAACGCATCAAGCTGTCGTCGCGGGTGACGGTGCTCGGTTATATTCAACGCGGCGGTTCGCCTACGGCATTCGATAGAGTTCTGGCAACCCGTTTAGGAGTACACGCGGTCGAGATGGTTTTACGCAAAGAGTTCGGCAGGATGGCGGCCTCTTGCGGATTGCAAATCACTTCGGTGTTGTTGGAATCGGTCGCCAATCGCCTGAAGCCGGTTGATGAAGACATCTTCCGCGTCGCTGAAATATTTTTCGGGTAATCACTTGTTTGAAAAGTTCACGCAAGCCCTCAGGTCAAATAAGTTTGATTCAATATGATTGTTTCGCGATTTGCACATCTCAATGCACATTTGAGTTTGCGAATAAAATTTTTTGCCGAATCCCTATTCGACTACTTGAAGGTTCACAAGATATAGGTAATGCGCTTGCCCAACCGGAAATGCTTTCATCCAGAATGGCGCATATCCCGGTTGCTTGGCTAGAAATATATCTTGAGAGCGCGGCCAAATGCCTTGAGTAGAGACCACAAATTCTACATAAATCTCATTTGGCGGAATATGGACGTTCCAAGCGGTATTCTCGTCATTAAAGTAAATCAGGAATTTTCGTCCAACTTGAACGAATGCCGGAAGCCCATTAATCGTGTTCTGTGTGCTGAATGTTAAACCGGTGAAAAACGCGAATTCCCCTGACACTTGGCCATCAGGATTGCGCGCTTGCAACTTAACGATTTCATCTATCGGTAATCGCTTGTTCGCTTTGTTGACTTTTAACTTCGTCGTCGGCGTCACTTCATCAAGGTAACTTTTCACCTTCACGCCATTAACCAACAAAATTGTCCCTTCAACAAAATTCTCCCCTTCAACGGTCAATAATTTTTTCACCATCGTCGCTTTGCTGATTTTCGGAAGCAAGGGGTCAGCCATCAAGCGTGTGGTTGAAGCCCAAGCTTTGGTCTGCGTAAACGGCGGGAGCAGACCGGGCAAGACCATCCCCATCAACAGAATGATGACAAGAAAGGCGAGTTTTTTGCGGCGCATTGCTTTACCTCTTCTGGGAAACTTCAATCACTCAATTGAAGTTTTTTCGCTTTATTTATTTTCCTATTTCGCCACCAGTATTAACTCAAGTTACCTGCACTTGTAAAGTGATATGACTTCCTGCAAGAGGCAATTGTCAAGACCTCCCTTTTATTACTTGAAAAAATAATTTAGCGAAGCGCCAAACTACAGCCTTTGTGCTTCTTAATGACCAATGAAAATGGTATGATTTCGCTGCTTCAAGGGAAGTAACAATAATAAAATAGGCAACGATTTAATAAAGCCCGAATAACCTCAACCTATCATTAACCAATTATGCAACACGCGACGCCAATGCTCAGGCAGTACCATGAAATCAAACGCCAACATCCGGGCACACTGCTGTTCTTTCGTTTAGGCGATTTTTACGAACTCTTTTTCGATGATGCCATCATCGGCTCGAAAGAGATGGAAATTACCCTGACCGCCCGCAATCGCGAAAAAGGTCAACCGGTGCCGATGTGCGGCGTGCCTTATCACGCCGCCAGCTCTTACATCGCCAGACTGGTGCGCAAAGGGTATCGCGTCGCCATCTGCGAACAGACCGAAGACCCGAAAAAATCACAAACCAAACTCGTGCGCCGCGAAGTCGTGCGCATCATCACCCCCGGAACCGCGATTGATTCGCAACTCCTGGAATCGCGCGATAACCATTATCTCGCGGCGGTCTGCGGCGGTGGACTGGGCATGGGCGTCGCTTTTCTCGATTTATCAACCGGCGAATTTGTGGCTACAGAGTTCACTGGCGACGCCGCTTGGGAAAGCGTGCTAGAACAACTCGATTGTTTCAGCCCGCGTGAAATTCTCTTTCCGAAATCGCTTGAACCTTTATTCAAACCGCAGAAAAAATCTGAAGAATCAACCGCTGAAAATGGCAACGCCAATCGTCAACCCGCGGCATTTCATTTAACCAACTGCGAGCCGTCGCTGAATCCGCTCGATGATTGGTTGTTCGCTTTCGAGTATGCGCGGGGACTGCTGCTGACGCATTTCGATGTTGCGTCGCTCGATGGATTCGGACTCGGCGGCAAAGAGATTGCCATTTCGGTTGCCGGCGCAATCATCCATTACGTTCGCGAAACTCAAAAAGCCGAAGCCAATCATATATCGGGTATCTCCTATTTTGAGCCGAACGATTATTTGATGCTGGACGCGCCGACGATTCGCAACCTCGAATTGATTGATGCGCTCGATGGCGCGCGTAATAACACCTTGCTTGGCGTGCTGGATGAAACGGTTACAGGGATGGGTTCGCGTCTGTTGAAACAATGGCTGCTGCGCCCTTCGATGCGTCTTGGCGAATTGAATGCGCGACTGGATGCGGTAGCGGAACTGAAAAACGCTTTAATACTGCGCGACCGTTTGCAAGCGGAATTAAAGCGCGTCGCTGACCTTGACCGCTTGATGGGGCGCGTCAGTCTCGGTCGCGCCACCCCGCGCGATTTAGTGGCGCTGAAAACTTCAGCCGATACCATTCCCAATGTCAAAGAAATGCTTTCGGATGCCAACTCATCGCTGCTTGAAATTCTTAACGAAAGCCTCGATGAACTCGCGGACTTGCGCCAACTCATCGGCGCGGGACTCGTCGATGAACCGCCGGCAACCGTGAATGAAAGCGGCTATATTCGCAGCGGCTATAACCCAGAACTCGATGAACTGCGGGCGATTTCGAGTTCAGGCAAAGGGTTCATCGCAGCAATCGAAACCCGCGAACGTTCGCGCACCGGCATCGCCACCCTCAAAGTCAAATTCAATAATGTATTCGGCTATTTCATCGAAATCAGCAAAGCCAGTTTGAAAAATATCCCTGCCGATTACGAGCGCAAACAGACGCTGGTGAATGCCGAACGCTTCACCACGCCGGAATTGAAAGAATATGAGCAGAAAGTTTTAGGCGCGGAAGAACGCATCACGGAAATCGAGCAACAACTGTTCACCGAAATTCGCCAGTCCATCGCACAGCAAACCCGTCGCGTGCAGGCAACCGCGCAGGCGCTGGCGACGCTCGACGTGCTGCTGGCGCTCGCTGAAGTCGCGGCGCGCCGAAATTACTGTCGTCCGCACCTGACCGAAGATGATGAATTTTATATCCGCACCGGGCGTCACCCGGTCATCGAAGCGATGGGCGAGCGTTTCATTCCCAACGATACCTATTTGAATAATTCGACAGACCGTTTGCTCATCATCACGGGTCCGAATATGGGCGGCAAATCGACGTGGCTCAGGCAGTGCGCATTGATTGCCGTAATGGCGCAAATCGGTTCCTTCGTTCCGGCGGACGAAGCGCGGCTTTGCATACTCGATAGAATTTTCACGCGCGTCGGGGCTTCGGATAATCTGGCGCGCGGGCGCTCGACGTTTATGGTTGAGATGACCGAAACGGCAAACATTTTAAATACCGCGACGCCGCGCAGTCTGGTGTTACTCGATGAAGTCGGACGCGGCACCGCGACTTTCGACGGCTTGTCGCTTGCCTGGGCGATTGCCGAATACCTGCACGACAATTCGCAACACACCGCGAAGACCTTATTTGCCACGCATTATCACGAGATGACCGACCTTGCGAAACTCTTACCGGGGGTTCGCAATTATCAAATGGCTGTGAAAGAATCCGGCGGTTCGATTGTATTTTTGCGTAAAGTCGTCGAAGGCACAGCGTCGAAATCTTACGGCATCGAGGTCGCGCGACTTGCGGGACTTCCCCGCGCAGTTGTCGAACGCGCCCGCGAGATTTTAACCAACCTGGAAGCCAACGAACTGGATGTGATGGGCAGACCCAAACTCGCGCGCCATCTGCCGTCGCGTAAAAAAGCCCCGCAACCGACGCTCTTTGAAGCCGCCAACGAAGTTGTGATTGATGAGATTCGCAATCTTGATTTGCAGGAACTCACGGGCGAACAGGCGGTTCAGGTGTTGCAAAAGTTGAAAGAACGAGTAATGTGAAGCGATGAAAATCAGCGCGACGCTCATCACGCTTAACGAAGAGGAAAATATTCAAGCGGCGATTGAATCGCTCGCCTTTGCTGATGAAATTATCGTCGTGGATTCCGAAAGCCATGACCGCACGCTTGAGATTGCCCGTCGGTTTACCGATAAAATTTTCACGCAAAAATTTTTGGGCTATGCCGCGCAGAAAAATTTCGCCGCTGACCAGGCTACCCACGATTGGATTTTCAACCTTGATGCCGATGAGCGCATTACCAGAGAACTGGCTGAAGCGATTGAGCGATTGAAACAATCTGAAAATATCCCGGAGTCGGCATTTGCGATGCCGCGCAAGGTTTTTTATCTCGGCAAATGGATTAAACATTCGGGCTGGTATCCCGACTACAAAATTCGTTTATACAATCGCCAACAGGCGCGCTGGGAAGGCGATTATGTTCACGAGTCGGTAAAGACGACGGGCGAAGTTAAAAAATTAACCGGCGACATTTTGCATTACACGGTAAACAGCGCGTCCGAACATCACTTGCGAATCGACCGTTATACCACGCTTGCCGCCCGCGAAGCGTTTTCAAAAAATCAACGCGCCACATTTTTTTCAATCGCCCTTTCGCCGGTTGTGACGTTTGTGAAAACCTATGTATTCAAACTCGGATTTTTAGATGGCGTTCAAGGACTGAGCATCGCTTATTTCGCGGCGCAGTATGTGTTCCTGAAAAAAATCAAACTCTGGGAACTGCAACATTCAAAGCCATAGATTTGTCAGTAACCACTGCGCGAGCGGCTTGATGATTGCTTGCACGGCTCGCTTTCCGGTACTGACCTTGAGCAGTTTATGAAAAGAGGAAAAGTTCAGTTTTGTCATGGCAAAGAGAGCGGGCCCTGGGGCGTGAAGATTCAACGACTCGCGCGGGTTGCCGAAGCGCAAGGCTACGAGGTTGAAAGTCTCGATTATTCGGGCATCAATAATCCCGATGAGCGCGTCGCGAAATTATTAAAAGCGCAAAAGCCGGAAGAAAATTTAATTCTCGTCGGCTCAAGTATGGGGGCATATGTGGCAACCGTTGCCTCAAAAACCCTTGCACCCGAAGGACTTTTTTTGATGGCTCCGGCGGTTGAGGTGTCAGGATACCGCAGTCCCGATTTGCTGCCGACAGCCAAACACCGCGCTATCGTTCACGGCTGGCGCGACGAATTGATTCCCCCGGAAAACAGTTTTCGATTTGCGGCAAAACACCAAATCGCCCTTCACTTGATTGATGGTGACCATCGCTTAAACGATCAAATTGATTTGATTGAAAAGCTATTCAACCTTTTTTTGACGACGATTGCCGAGAGTTCATAACTTCATGCGTCGCCGTGAAAATTTCAGCTACAGTTCGCCACAGGAGGCAAATCAATGATAGCGCACAACTGGGGCAAGCATTCGCATCCGAAACTTTTCAATTATGTAATGAATGAACTTTCAAAGATTCATTCGATTCCTGCAATTAGTTCGGCTTTTTTAAGACATGGATTTGCGACGAAAGCGGCATTGATTCACGCCTTGACACCGGGCACTTTTCCAAGGATTCAGTTGGTTTCCGGGTTGACCGATTATAAGGGGAAAAAAGTTTTTGGATTTACTCCACCGCTGGTCACCAGTCCGCCGAAATTGCCCAACGGCACTGCGCTGATTCCCTTTTCAATTTGTATCGAAGAGATTTTGGCAACTGAATTCCAAACCGGCAAACCGCGAACCGGAAATACCATATCGGGAAAACCGGTTTTAAAAATCGGCGCGACGATTTTGCATGAACTCTGTCACTGGGGAGATTGGCAAAGCCACGGGCGCTTTACCGATGGCAAAACGATTGATGTGGATGGCGATGGCACGCCGGACGCGCTGCTTGAACACGGCGAAGATTTTGAGTTTGAAGTATACGGCGCATTGATTTAATGGCTTAGGATTTTTTAGTGAGCAAGCCGGTGTACAACGCTTCGATTTGATCAATCACATTATCGCGACCAAACCGCGCGCTGGCATCAATCTGCCCTTGCATGGCAAGCCGGTCGCGCATTGTCGAATCCGCCAGTATCCAGAGTAATTTTTGCGCCAGCGCATTCACCTCCCGCGCCGGGAATAACGCGCCGGTGACATTGTCTTTGATGATGCCTCTGATGCCGCCGACATTTGAGGCAAGCACCGCCCGGCGACAAGCCAGCGCTTCAATGGTGACCAGCGAAAACCCTTCGTCCCACGAAGGCACGACGACGACATCGACCGCTGCAAGCAGTTCAGGAATGTGATGCACATAGCCCATAAAGCGTATGCGACCGGCGATGCCTAAAAACTCCGCAAGTTCTTTCAACCGATGAGTGAACGGTTCGCCGTCTTCCTGTTCGACACCGGCAATTAAATATTCGACATCCGAACGGCGTTGTGAAATCTGCCCGATGGCGCGGACGAACTCTTCCTGCCCTTTTTCAGGAGTGAGTTGTCCGATGCAGGCAACCGAAAGCGGGGCGCGGATTTGAAACATGGCGCGCGCCGCTTCACGGTCAATCGTATGAAAGCGCGTCGGGTCAATCCAGTTGGGGATGACCTGCACTTTTTCAGGAGCGGGCGCGATGCGTTCCAGAATAGAATTTTTTACGCTATCGGAAACCGCGATGAATGCCGAAACATTTTCGAGCATCCAGCGATAAATCGGATTGCTTTTCATCGGCAGGTAATGATGGCGGGTTAAAACCAGTTTGCAATTCTTGGCGCGTCGCGCAGCCATCGCGGCAATGAAATAATCTCTGCCAAGATGCGCGTGAACAATCTCAATGCGATTTTTAATAATCAATTCGGCGATGGCTTTGCTCGATTGCACATCGAGCGAATTGCGAAGCGGCAACTCCTGCCACGAAGCGATGACCCCGGCAAGCGGTTCACGCAGCGGGCTGTTCGGGCGAACTGCCAGATAAACCGCATGACCGCGAGAGGCGAGGGCGCGAACCAGATCGGCGACATGAACTTCGCCGCCGCCCATTTCGCTTGCCGAACAGATTTGCAGAATTCTCATGCCGGTAGCCCGTGTTTTGTTCCCACTAACATTGCGAATCTACTGTTAGTTGAAATTCGCAATTTTGATTCTTTGCTGTTACCTGATGATGAGTTGTAACTTTGAATAAACGGGAACCTAGACTAAAGGATTCACACAACTGTGCGCAAGCAGGTTCAAGCGCCCTAACACCCTAAACCGGCACTTGGTTGTTGCCTCAGATACATTGAAACCCGGCAAGCAATAGAAATACAGCCGCTTTACGGGGTGGGTGCTCGCCAAGCAATTACGAATGGTCATTTCCCACGGATGCTCAGGTCATTTATTACCGCCAACCGCTAGCCCGGCTGGATTGTTTCCTCATCAGATACGAGCAACTGACCGGGCTATCGCGGAGGCAGCGGTTAATTCAAAGATTGGCGAAAAGAACAAGTTTCCGCCCTCGCATCATTCAGGTAATGGTCAGGGCAGATTGATGGTCAGGGCAGCAGATTTATTGTTATTTTCGTTGCGCTCTTTTACACGGCAGTAATCTTCCACGAATTCGTCGCCGGCACAGCTATCGGCGATAGCCCAGAGTGAAACTCTCACCCCGTGTGTGGAAGGATTAAAGACTGCATCTCCTGTAAACGTCACGCTCTTACCGGCAAGCAGATTGGTTCTTGTCCAGGGAGACCATTGGTCGCTTTGACCGGGAACGGCGAACATCACGGCAAAGATGCGTCCATCAGGTCGGCGATAATCAAGCGAGACTTTGAATCTGGCAGCCGGAGCGTTGCCTTGATTTTTTACGACAACCGCAATCGGAACTCTTGCCGAGCCATCGACGACTTTGATGTCACCAATGACCTTTATTGAGCTAACCAGGTCTGGATAAGCAATCTGAGGCGTCGCGCCGGACGTCGAAGTAGATGTAGCCCCTGTCCAGGAAACGAGGATGAAACTAACTGCAAGAAAAATTGAAATTGATTTGGTTTTCATGTCACCCTCCTTTTAGAAAAAGGATTTTCTCTCTTCCCGCTCATCGAACACGTCGGGTGTAGGCGGTTCACGAAATCATAACGGCAGGTAAGTATTGTTCAACTTAGGAGTATAAGGAGCAAGTTATATGCCAGTTCAGAAGCAGGTGGAGCATCTGGAAATACCCGAAAACCGGATAAATATTGAGTTAATTTCACCACAAATGAGCGACTTTACCCATCGTTTAGGTAACTTCACTCAGGCTCTGACAAGGGTTGAGGAGGGCGAAGCGCTAAATCGCTCAAAGGCGTCTGCAATAACTGCGGATGTAAGGTGAGAATAAATATTCTTGACAAGATGACAACACACCAATTTAATCCCTGTAGCCCTAATTCCCATCTGTCAGAAAGGCTCAGATGAATATTCCCGCAGATTTTCCGGTCGGCGTTGTGGTTACGATTTTCGGATTGTTGATTGGCAGTTTTCTCAACGTTGTTATTTACCGGGTTCCGCTTCGCGAATCCATCGTCTTTCCCGGTTCGCATTGCCCGCATTGCAATACGCCGATAAAGGCTTATGACAATATCCCGGTGCTGGGTTATCTAATGCTCGGCGGCAAATGTCGCAGTTGCAAAGCGCCGATTTCGCCAATCTATCCGATGGTCGAACTCCTGGTCGGCATCCTCTATTTTTTGTGCTTTCTCAAAGTCCGCAATCAATTCTCCTATGAATGGCAAACCCTGCAATTTTACCTGCATCTGGTTGCCAATATCGTTTTCGTGTCGGTCATCGTGCCGCTCGTATTTATCGACCTTAGACATAAACTCTTGCCTGATGTCATCACCAAGCCCGCTTTGCTGGTGATGTTCGTGTTGCGCGAAATCGCCCCCGACCCGACAATCACATCGACAACACGGGAAACTTTTCATTTGACCGGTTTGCCCGATTGGTCAGTAGCGCTCATTGGTTCCGCCATTGGCGCGCTGGTTGGCGGCGGCAGTCTCTGGTTGGTGCGCGAAGCCTATTATCGTTTGCGAAAAGTCGAAGGCATGGGGCTTGGCGATGTGAAGATGATGCTGTTTGTCGGCGCGTTTTTGGGCTGGCAACTCACCGCCTTGACGATATTTCTCGCTTCGCTTTTAGGTTCAATCATCGGCGTGTCGTTGATTGCCATGCGCGGCGGCAACATGAAAATGGAAATTCCTTTCGGCGTCTTTTTAGGTCCCGCCGCGCTGATTTCCCTCTTTGTCGGGCAGAGCTTTCTGAACTGGTACTTGTCTATGTACAAGTGAACCCATTATGCTTGGTGCTGAAGAAAACCCGATAAATACAGGAGTTTTTCAGGTGGCAGCAAATCCGCAACATCGTTTAACCTTTGCAGAATATTTGGCTATCGAACGCAACGCTGAAATCAAAAGCGAATTCGTTGCTGGCGAAATGTTTTTGATGGCGGGCGCAAGCACAAATCACAATCGAATCGTCAGGAATGTCCTTCGCACATTAAGCAATCAAACATTGGAAGGTGATTGCGAAGTTTATCCCAGTGATATGCGCGTGAAAATCGAAAAGCTGAATCAAGGCAGGTATCCGGACATCTCGATTGTTTGCGGCGAACAGCTATTTGCTGATGAACAAAAGGATTCATTGTTAAACCCGACCGTGATTATCGAAGTTCTATCAGAATCCACCGAACTTTATGACCGGGGCAAAAAATTTCAGGATTATCAATCCCTTGACTCGTTGAGGGAATATCTACTGATTGCGCAAACCCCTTACTGCATTGAACAGTTTATCAAGCAAGCCGAGAATATCTGGACGTATAAAAAATTCACCAATCCGGATGACATCGTGCAGTTTGAATCCACTGATTGTACGCTGTTGCTTAAAGACGTTTATCTCAAAGTTGCTTAATTCGTCTGCCGCATAGAAAATAGCTTCACGCGCATTCTGCGAAAATCAGCTTGTCAACAGGAGCCTTATGAGAAGAAAAATCTTCGTCGTTTACCTTGCCGTTTCGCTTATCGTCACAACCTTTGTCACCACAGCGCCAGCGGTTTCGCGAGAACCGGTGCGCGCCCGTCACGGCGTGGTCGCCTCGACCAGTGAAATCGCTTCCCGCGTCGGCGTTGAAATCATGAAACGCGGCGGCAATGCGATTGATGCAGCGGTTGCCGTAGGACTCGCGCTTGCCGTGACCTGGCCCTCGGCGGGCAATTTAGGCGGCGGCGGATTTATGGTGATTCGCAAAGCCAATGGCGACACCGAAGTCATCGACTATCGCGAACGCGCGCCGCTTGCCGCTTCACGCGATATGTACCTCGATAAAAACGGCGAGGTGATTAAAGGCGCGTCAACCGTCGGCTATAAAGCCACAGGCGTTCCCGGCAGCGTCTACGGCATGCACCTGGCTTTAGCGCGCCACGGCAAGTTGAATTGGACGCAGGTGGTTGAACCTGCCCGCAGGCTTGCCGCCGAAGGCTTTGAGGTGAATTATCATCTGGCTCGCAGTTTGAAAGGCACCTCGAAACTGCTCGCGCAATTTCCCGACAGCAATCGTATCTTTTTGCGCGATGGCAAATTCTATGACGAAGGCGAACGATTGGTTCAACCGGAACTCGCCGCCACTTTTGCCCGCATCCAGAAAAACTGGCGCGATTTTTACGAAGGCAAAACCGCAGAGATGATTGTCGCCGATATGAAAGCCCACGGCGGACTCATCACTTTGAAAGATTTGAAAGATTATGAAGCGACGATTCGTAAACCTCTGGTTGGCAAATATCGCGGCTGTGAAATTTTGACCATGCCACCCCCTTCATCGGGCGGCGCGCATTTGATTCAAATGCTCAATATGCTCGAACATTATGAACTCGGCAAAATCCCGCATAATTCCTCAGACCATGTTCACCTGCTGGTGGAAGCCATGAAACGCGCCTTTGCCGACCGCGCCGAATTCATGGGTGATGCCGATTTCGTCAAAGTGCCAACCGAAGGCATCATCGCGAAAAAATATGCCAACGAAATGGTCAAAACCATCGATATGCAACACGCTACGCCGAGCGCACAAATCAAAGCCGGTGCGCCGACTACTTATGAATCGACAGAGACGACGCATTACACGGTCGTCGATAAAGAAGGCAATGTGGTGTCGAATACTTATACTTTGAACGGCAGTTACGGTTCGGGCGCGACCGCCAAAGGCACAGGCGTTTTGCTCAATAACGAAATGGATGATTTTACTTCTAAAGTCGGCGTGCCAAATATGTTCGGATTATTGCAAAGTGAAAACAACGCCATTCAACCGCGCAAACGCCCGCTTTCGGCAATGACGCCGACGATTATTTTGAAAGATGGCAAGGTCTGGTTTGCGGTTGGCAGTCCGGGTGGTCCAACCATCATCAACACGGTTTTACAGGTCGTCGTCAATGTCATTGATTACGGAATGAATATTCAAGAGGCGATAGATGCGCCGCGCTTTCATCATCAATGGATGCCCGATGAAATTCGTTACGAGCCGTTCGGCTTAAACGCCGACACCCGCAAGGAACTGGAACGGCGCGGGCATCTCTTTCCTAAACGGACGGGCGCAGGCGGAGCCACCGAAGATGTCGCCAGTTACATCGGTGATGCGCATGGCATTATGATTGACTGGAAAACCGGTATGCGGCTCGGCGCATCCGACGCCCGACGCGGCGGTCAGGCGGTTGGCTATTGAATCCGGTAAATTTCAGTTTTTACTTCAGCTCCGCATTCTGCATAAAAGGATGTGTCCAATGCGACAAAAGAAAAATTCGCTTATAGGTTTGTTGATGTTTTTCGCTTTGATGTTGGTGGGCGTTCAAACACTTGCGCAAACCGATAAAGCCAATCAACAGGGCAATCAAACGGCGCTGCCGAGAATCAATCCCGCAGATGTTTTGAAAAGCATCGGCAGAACCTTGCCGTCGGTTGGCGAACCTCAGCCACCAGAAAACCCCAATGCCAAAACCCCTGCCAATGCCGAATACCATTTCAATTACGGCAGGTGGCTTGAAAATCAATATCGCTATCTCGAAGCCGAGCAGTCCTATCGCAAAGCCATTGATATTGATTCAAGCAAAGAGGTCTATCACATTCACCTGGGGATTCTGCTTTTCAACCAGCAACGGGCGGATGACGGGATAAAGGCAATTCAAAAAGCCATCGACCTCGCGCCACAAACCGCCGGTTGGCATAGCCTCCTGGGTTATATGTATGCGCGCAGCGGCAAATTCAACGAAGCCAACAGCGAATACAAAAAAGCGATTGACATTGAACCCTATAACGCCGAATTGCGCGCCGGTTTTGGGCGCACCTTGCAGGCGCAGAAAAACACCAAAGACGCTGAAAAGGAATTTAAGCGGGCGACTGAGTTAGAGCCGAGAAATGTTAATTGGCAAATGGCGATGGGGGTCTTTTATTTCGAGACCGGTAAACCCGATAAAGCCGATAAGTTTTTCCAAACTGCCACTGGACTTGCTCCGAAAAATTCCGCAATTCACAATCAATACGGCTTAAATTTGATGATGTTGAACAAATTCAAAGAAGCTGAAAGCGCTTTTCAATCGGCAATCAAATTGGATGGTGACATCGCCGTTTACCACAACAATCTGGCAGGCGCTTTGTATAATCAAAAACGCTACCCTGAAGCCCGCAACGAGTGGCTCCGGGCTGTCGAGCTTGAACCCGAAAACGCGCAATACAAACGCAACCTCGCAACTGTTGAAGCAATGCTGGGCATCAAAAAATCCGCCTCCTGATATAATTCACCCGGATGTGTCAAAATAGATTTGGCAACGTCGCGTGAAAATTTTTCGTATGGTGTTTTGATGCAAGAACAACGCCTGAATGGTAATGAAGCGAAGCGCAACGAACCGGCAAAGGTTATTCCTTTTTCCAACGAATCGCCAAGCCCCCTCCCCCTAACCTCTAAAAATGAGCTTGCGAAAATAGAGACTCAACCGCTCGACAACACAAATCAAAAGGCGAATCAACCAGAAGACCACAAAATCGGCTTAAAGGGATTACTGCGTTTACTGAAAATATTTCTTTCCTTTGCGTTGTTTTCAATGCGTTTGCTCTGGAATCGTTACGATTGGCGTCTGCGTAAACATTTTCCCGAAGCCGACACCTTGCACGAGGAAGGCGAAAAACTCCGCGAAAAGTTAATCAAACTGGGTCCGACATTTATTAAAATCGGGCAGACGCTTGCCACCCGCGCAGACCTGCTGCCGGTTGAATACATACAGGAACTCACACAACTGCAAGACCGCGTGCCGCCCTTCCCTTCGGAACAGGCGCGACGCATTGTTGAACAGGAATTGCACGTCAAAATCGCTGACATCTTTCAAAATTTTGATGATGCGCCGATTGCCGCCGCCAGCCTCGGACAAGTGCATCGCGCAGTTTTACAGACCGGACAAACCGTCGCCGTAAAAATTCAACGCCCGAATATCACCGAACAGATTGAATTCGATTTAAAAGTTCTGCGGCGCATCACCACCAGGCTTGAACGCTATCCGAATTTAATTCGCGGACTGGATTGGACAGGAACCCTCAATGAATTCCGCTCGACGATTTACGAAGAGATGGATTACGCGCAGGAGGTTCGCAATGCAGAGGTCTTCAAACAAAATTTCGTCGAGTGGCGAGAGGTTTATGTGCCGCGCATTTTTGCGGTCTTTTCGACGCGGCGCGTCATTGTGATGGAATTTATCGAAGGGTTCAAAGTCACTGATGTTGATGAATTAGAGGCTGCGGGATTGGTGCCGCACGAAATCATCAAACTATTGGCAAAGACTTACTTCAAACAACTGCTTGAAGACGGCTTTTTCCATGCCGACCCGCATCCCGGAAATTTGCGCGTGATGCGCGACGGGCGTTTAGCGTTTTTCGATTTCGGCATGGTCGGGCGGATGCCCGTTGAATTGCAATCCAAACTCATCAATGCCTTCTTTCACATCGTTGAAAAAGACGTTCACGGCTTGGTTGAAGACATGATTCGTTTGGGTTTCATCGAACTCAAACCCGAAGAAGAAGAGCGTTTCAAACCGGTCATTCAGGGAATTTTTGACCGCTATCTGAATTTGAAATTGAAAGATGTGAACTTCAAGGAATTGACCTTCGATTTAGCGCACGTCATTTATGAATTCCCGTTTCGCATTCCGGCAAGTTTCACTTATATCGTTCGCGCCATCATGACTTTGGAAGGCATCGGCACCCAGGTTGACCCGAATTTTAATTTCTTTGAAGTGGCGAAGCCCTATGCGAAAGGGTTTATGTTCAAACGCGAAGGGCGCTATCTGCTTAAACAACTGGTCAGCGGCGATTCGGGCAATATCGAATGGAATAAAGTTTGGAAACTGGCAAAGATGGCTTTGAAATATTACTGGCAAGGCGAAAATAAATTATAAAATATGGTGATTTTGACACTGACAAGAAACTATTCTAAACTGAGGTTACTTGAAAGCTGGAGGTGAAATGTTGAACCCCAATATTGCTTTACTGACAGCCGTGCTTTCTGTCATTACCATTGTTTTTTCAATCTTCGGAGCATCATGGCTCAATCAACGCTCGACTGAGCGCGCGATTGATGATTTGAAAAAAGGGTTGGAACAACGTATTGGTGACCTCGAAAAACGTTTTGATGAAAGGTTCAAATCTTTAGAGCAACGGTTAGACAGAATTGAACGCCAACTGGAAGCGATTTTTAAACCGGTTTTTCCACCGCGAAGCTAATTCCACTTTATTATCTATTCAATATTGGTAGACCTTTGCAGTTTGGTGATGGCTTTTTGTAAGGCGGCGCGGGTTTGCAAAGCTTCTTCAATTTCCAATCGTGTTTGCAAGGCTTCACTGGCTCGCGCATCGCCAACCGTCGCCAAGGCTTCGGCGACGGCGCTTCGCACATTGGCATCGCTATCATTCAACGCTTCAAGCAATGCCGGGTAAACCAGGGAATCGCGCGCCCCCTGCCGACACATCTCGGCAATATCCTCGGCGGCGCGTTGACGCGAAGCGGGCGATAAATCGTTTAGCGATTCGATGGCTGAAAATATGCGGGATTCTTGCGTAACCGATGAACCGATGCCGATTTCCTCTTCGCTCGCATAACCACGCCGTTTCAAATACAACTTTTCATTGTGATTCAATTGGCTGTTGCGCTTTGACCACCAGAGATAAACTGCGCCAGCCAGTAGTAAGAAAATTATGAAAGCCATCTTTGTTAAATGCGGATTGCGGATTGCGGATTGATTGAGGCGAGTAACTTGCCCTCAAAACACATTTTGTAATTGCCTGAGAATCAGGCAAAAATGGGTCGGGCAAACCCTGATCAGCGGTTGGCAACGGAAAATCCGCATTTCGCAATCCGCAATCGTTCTATCCGTTTTTGCCGCGTTTTTTCTTTTCGGGTTCTTTCGCCGGTTCAGGCGGCGGTTTCGGGCGATCATCAACTTTACGCGGGCGGTCTCCCGGTTCAGTCTCTTCCATCTTAGGCACGCGACGCGGCGCAGGCTTAGGCTCCTCATCCTTCACGGCGCTTTTCGCATCATCCGCGGTGTCGTCTGTGGTCGTGGTTACAGCGGTTCCGTCACCACCAACGCCCGCCTCTTCATTCGATTTGCGCACCTTGTCAGCCATTTCATCGCAGCGGGACTCGACATCTTTATCCATGCGATCAGGCGCATTCGGATATTTGTCGTTGGGTTTACCAACCATGAACTTATCCATGAAACTGATCCACATCGGTAAAGCGGCTGTGCCACCAGCCTCTCCCTGCCCAAGGGTTTTCTTCTGCCCCGGATAACCAATCCATACACCGGTTGAATACGTCGGCGTATAACCGATAAACCAGGCATCCGTAAAATCGTTCACCGTTCCGGTTTTGCCGCAGATATTGCGCGGACCTAAAACTTTACTGCCGCCTATCGCGGTCGCCGTGCCGCCGGTCACTACCCCGCGCATCAACACGCGCATCTGTTCTGCGACATATGGCGAAACCACTTTGCTGCTTTCGGATTTCCATTCCTGTTTGACATTGCCATCGGCATCCGTGACTTTATCTATCAAATGCGGATGCACGCGCACGCCATTGTTGGCAAATGCGCCATAGGCGCTCACCATATCAATCACCGGTTCTTCGGTTGCGCCAAGCGCCGAAGGCAGCACACGCTTCATAGGATTCGATAATCCGAAACGCTTGACCATATCCGCGCCTTTGTCTACGCCGACCATCGCAAGCAAGCGCACCGCGACGACATTGACCGATTTCTTTAAGGCATCGGCTAAAGTCATTGCGCCGCCGCCTGAGTCGCCACCGTAATTTACCGGCGACCACCCGGTATTCGGATCAACATAGGGCGCGGCGCTTACGATATCACCGGGCTTCAAACAGTTTTCAATTGCCGCTGCATAGATGAAGGGTTTGAAGGTTGAGCCGGTCTGGCGTTCAGCCTGTGTCGCGTTATTGAATTTTCGCATGAAGAAATCATAACCGCCGACCATCGCTTTAACTGCCCCGGTCTTCACATCCAAACACACCAGCGCCCCGTCAACCGTGGGCATCTGGTCTAAGGTGACATCGAGTTTTTTGGCGTTGTTATCAACTTTGTTGACTTTGAAAACCGCCAGGTCACCTTTTTTCAAAAGCTTCGCAGGCGACCCGCCCGCCCAACTGGTATTGGCATCGGTAAGGGTTGCGGTGTAATCGCCAAATTTCACTTCGGCTTTCTGTACATCAACATAAGTGATTAGCCCAAACAGGTATTCGCCTTCGATATAATCGCCGAGCCAATCCGGGTGAGTGAAATGGTTGAGGTCACCCAATTTTTTATCGAGAATATTAAACAAATTGCCGCGCCATTTTTTCCCGTGACGCGCTTCATAAGCGTGCAGTCCTTTGCGAATGGCGCGTAGCGCGTCGCGCTGGGCTTTGGCATCAATGGTCGTGTAAATGTTCATGCCGCCGGTGAGCAATTCATCAGTGCCAAAGGTTTCATCGCATTCCTGCCGCACCGCTTCGACGAAATAGCCATAAATCGTGTTGTTGTTCTGTTGTTGCGGGCTGAGGTTGAGTTTGATTTCGGTATTTTTAGCCTTTTTATATTCTTCGTCATTGATGTAGCCGACCTCGCGCATGCGATAGAGAACAATATCGCGGCGGTCTTTTGCGGCTTTCAAATCTCTGGTCGGCGCATATTGACTCGGCGCTTGCGGCAACCCCGCAAGCATGGCGCATTCTTCGAGCGTCAAATCTTTCAAGGATTTTGAAAAGTAATATTGCGACGCGGCTTCAAACCCGTAAGAGCCGCCGCCCAGAAAAATCTGATTGCAGTACATCTCCAGAATTTGCTCTTTGGTGTAGTAACGTTCGATTTGCAGAGAGGTGAGAATCTCGCGAATTTTTCGGGTGTAGGTTTTTTCCGGTGTGAGAAAGAGGGCGCGCGCCAACTGTTGCGTCAGCGTTGATGCGCCTTCCGCTTTGCGACCGAGAAAAACGTTTTTAATCGCCGCCACGCCAACGCGCACAGGGTCTACGCCAATGTGCTGATAAAAGCGGTCGTCTTCGATGGCAAGGATTGCCTGTTTCAAACGGTCGGGAATCTGCTCATAGGTAATCGGAATGCGGCGTTCGAGCGAAAATTCCCCGACCACGGTTTTACCATCATCGGCAATCACCCGGGTCACCAGATTGGGTCGATAATTGGCGAGTCCCTCGACCTCTTTGGCTTCCTGTGTCATCCCCGCCTGATAAGCGACGGTTGCGCCGAACATCACCCCCGCGATGATTGACAAAATCAACAGCGACAGAAATGTGTAACGGCGAAAAAAGCTTTGAAACCAATTCGGTTTGAAACCCAATCGAGTTGTATAGGCTTTTATATTTGGCATAGCACACCTTTAAAACATTGGTTTGAAATGTCTGCGAGAAGTTCTGACACCTGATACAGCGTACAGCACCGCTTGCAAGCTTGTAAAGCGACGCGGTTTTCGATTCTCAGAAGTCAGAATGGGTTGGTTGGCAATGATTTTTCAGGCGCGACGCTTTGCGGTTCACCCTTTAAACGATTTGGCAATCTTCGCAGTTACCGTGTCGTAAATATTTTTCTGCGACTCATCATATTCAATGCGAAAAGTTTTAAACACGCCGTTTTTAAGCAAGGTCTTTTGATAAAAAATCTTTTCGCCCGCTTTACCCGAAACCACAAACCAATCGGCACGTAAAATTTTATAAGTCACCTGCCGGTCATCTGTGGGGGCACTCGCCTCTGCAAAAGCTTCTTTCAATTTCTGATTCAAGGCATTATGCGAACCGTAAACCAGCAAGACCGCGCGACCATCTTTAGATATAAATTTCTGCCCGTCGCCATTGTCGGCTTCACCTTGCGGAATCAATAAATCCGCCGGATAGGCAATCGCATAGGCGAATCGCGCATTGGTATAAGTTTGATAATTTCCCTGCGCGTAAGCTTGTCTGACGCACAGCAACCCCGAAATCAGGGTCAAGCCAAGCAGGAATAATTTCATGAATTTCATTCAGTCCACCATCGTTTCAAAAAGAAATTTTTAATCCGGCAAAGAAATTTCTGCCGGGCGCATCGACGCCTGAGCCATGATAGCGATAATTTTTATCGAACAGATTAAACACCCCTCCATTGACGCTCAATTGTTCAGATAAGCGAATGCCGCCGCGCAAATTCAAAACTGCAAAACCCGGCGTCGCCACATAGAGAGGCACACGGGTGTTGTCATCTACGATTTTCACACCATTGACGATTGCGCCAAGCGGCAACACGCGATCACCTATCTGCGCCAGCGTTTCATTGGTCGGCGCAAACCGGTCGTCGCTGGTTCCGAAAACCCCATCGCCTCCGGCATTGATCAATCCACGCGCCAGCGAACCGTTGAAAAAATCGCTAATATCGCGTCTTCTTCGCGCTGCGCCAATGCGTTCATCGGTGAGGTCGCCGCCACTTAAACGTTCCTGTCTCCCGGAAAAATTACCGCTCAATTCGCCCCAGTATCTGGAACCGAGCGGTTGATAACGCAAACTTAAAACCGCGTGTTGCGGCGGCAATCTTCTGACAAATCGATTGGGGTTTAATTCCCTGCCGACCAGATAAGCGTAGTTGCCTTCAACCACAAAACCCGAACTCAAAGACCAAGCCGTCTGCCAATCGAAACCGTAGTAACGAATCTCCCCTTCATTGACGAAGGCTTTCACGGCGCGCGCATCAAACGCTGTCGCCACATTCACCACCCCTTGAGCGCGTTGAGCAGCCGACGGTGCCATCACAGTAACAGGAATTCCGGCAAGCGTGGTCGGCGCATTCGTCGCATCGAATACCAGTGTGCGACGGACAATCGGGTCCTGCAGTTCGGCATCGAAAACATGGGCGCGGCTATAAAATTTCCGGCTTCTGAACGTCAGTCCGAATTCAAAATTGAACAGCCGTTCGGGGCTTAAAGGTTTTACCGCTTTGCCGCTCGATAAAACGCCTTCTCCGTCACTGACGCCGATGAACGCCTGCGACGAAACCGCGTCCGCAGCCGGTATCTCAAATCCCAAATCGTTCAAGCCCAAGGCTCCCAGATCATTTAAATTCGGGGCGCGAAAGCCTCGTCCAACCAGAAAATTAAATGCCAGATTTTGCCGCGCCTGCCAGATCAAATTGCTATTAAAGGTCAAGTCTTCGTAGCCTTGCCGCGCGTCAACGACGCCGAGACTCATGCCGGTCGCCGTCAGATTGCGGTCTGCAAAGGCGCGAAAGCGAATGCCGGTAAATCGCCCGCCAGCCACGGCGCGCAATTTTTCCCGAATCAGCGACAGGGAATCCTGAACGTACAGCGCCGTGGTCGTATACCGCGAACCATTGGGATAAAGCGCGCGCCTTGCTGTGCGGTTGCCGTTTAACGGGTTGGTTTCCCATCGCCTCGAAGCGATTTTTTCATGATAGATTTCGCCGCCGAAATTCAATGCCTGATGAGTGCCAAGGTGAGTCGTCCCCTGCAATGTGTAGCCCAAGACATTCACCGTACTGTCGTCGCGGGTAATCAAGCCGGTTGCCAGCAAGCCCTGTCTGACGGTGCCATCGCGTTGCGAATTGATGGAAAACGCGCCGGTCAAGGAATCCAGGAAACCGGTTTTCAGTTTATCGTATCGCGCATAAAAAAATCGCAAGCCCTGCGGGTCAAATGCGGATTGCAATCTCCCCAAGCCGCCCCACAAATCTTTATAGCCGCGCACATCTGTGGCATCGCTTTGCTGATACCAGAGCGTCAGATTCTGTTCGGCGCGCAATCGCAGCGCCAGTTTGCTGTGCCAGCCATATTGCGAAAATCCTGTATCCTGCTGGCGATTGCCATAAAGCTGGCGAACCTGTTCATGGGAAAGTCCGAAAAATTTGTGAAAGACCTGATGCGAATCAACGCCCTGTCCGGCGCGCAAATCATTATGACGACGCAGGCTTCCGCCGAAAATCCACGCGAAATTTTTTCCGCTTAGATTGACGCGGGCACTTACGCTTGCCCCCGAATCGGCGCTCGCAGCCATTGTCTGCAACTCGCCGCGAAAACGGAGGCTTTCGCTGAAAGTCGGTTGCAAGGTCAACAGGTTAATCGTGCCGCCAAGCGAATCGCTGCCGTATTGCGAACCCGTCGGACCAAGCAACAGTTCAATGCGTTCCGCCTGCCCCGGTTCAATGAAAGCCAGATATTGATTGGGACCCGAACGAAAAGTCGAATTATTGAAGCGAATGCCATCGATTAAATTCAAAACGTGATAGCCGGTTAGCCCGCGCAAGAAGGGTGAAACCTGCGCCGGGGCGCTCTGCTGAACCAGAACCCCTGTGCTGCCTTCAAGCGCGTTGCCAATGGTTGGCAAGGGTCGTTCCTGAATTTCGCTCTGTTCTTTAATCAACACCAACTGCGCGGTTTTGTCGGTTGAAAGCGCCGCGCCACGCGATGCCGTCACGGTGATTTCTTCGCGCACCTGCGCAATGCCGAGGACGATGATTACCGGCTCGACCTCCCCCGCTTTGATTTCCAATCCGGTTTGGCGCGACTGAAATCCAGCGGCAGATATTTTCAATAGATAAGCGCCTGCCGGTACTGCGCGAAATGAAAAAGCCCCCGATTCATTGGTGAGGGTTTCCTGAATCCCGATATTTTGCGAGGTCAATAGGTTGACTCTGGCTTGGGCAATCGGATTGCCACGTTCATCTTTAATAACACCGTGTTCTGAGGTTTGACCTTGTACGCTCATCGCGGCAAGCGCGCAAATCAAGAACAGCAAAGCGAGGCATCGGGTTATCTTCATCGGTGAATTAGTCATGGTTGAGATTGATTCCGAGTTCACGCAAAGCAGCAGGATAGCGGTTGAGGGCAAAGATGACAATATCGTTGTGCCCCGCCTGGTCGATCAATATCAGGCGGCGCGGTTCATTGGCGGCGGCAAATAATTTTTCACTGTGCGAGAAAGCAATAATGTCGTCCGCTTTTCCGTGAACCAGTAAAACCGGGCACTGCACGCGGGCAAGTTTACCGAGGTTGCGAAATTTATCGAATGGTAGAAGCGGAATGCGCGTCAACACGCGAAAGGCAGTGGTAAAGGCGCTCTCGGCAATCAGCGCCGCGACTTCTCTTCGCGATGCCAGATCGATTGCCACACCGCAACCCACCGAATGACCGTATGAAATCAGGCGAGAAGCGGGAATCTGTTTTTCATTGATTAAATAATCATAGACCGCATCAATGGCTTCGTAGGTCGAAGCTTCCGAAGCCACCCCATCGCTCAGACCATAACCCGGATAATCATAGGCGCAGACGTTGACCCCGAGGCGACGGATGGCTTCGAGAATGGGACGCATGCCGCCTAAATCTTCGGCATTGCCGTGACTGTATAAAACCGTGTATTCGGCTTTTTCGTGGGCGAGAAAAATCGCGGCGATGCGGGTGCCGTTGCGGGTTTGCAGTTTCAAAATTTCCGGTGAATCCTGATAACCCGGCTTCGGCGGTTGAAAGATGATGCTGTCGGAATAGAACCAGGCGAGAAGCAGCAATCCGACATAAACCAGTAGGGGAATTAACAGCATAGAACGTATCAGGCGTTTCCACGAAAATTCGCCAATCAGCAAGCGTTCAAAATTCGGTTCAGCCATTCTACACGTCGCGAAAAAGTTATTTCATCAAGTTACCATTCAACCCCGTGTGATACAAACCGCGTAGAAAAATTTTGGTTCAAAAAATTTCAGAGGCGCAAACAAAGTGACTCGCCTGCGCCTGCAAATTTGATCAACCAACGCCCCGC
Source organism: Acidobacteriota bacterium (assembly GCA_040754075.1). NCBI lineage: Bacteria > Pseudomonadati > Acidobacteriota > Acidobacteriota bacterium. Next base: position 1,050 of record JBFMDH010000046.1, on the reverse strand, counting down.
GTGACTGAGCGGCGTAACGCTGAAAGTAACCATACAAAACTCGCTTCGGCGGCTCCGGTCGAACTCATTGTTATGCCCGTCTTGGCACGCACAAGTTGTTCTAGCTTTGTTTAGCAGTGTCAAAGAATAGTTCCAGTTGATCTGAGTCTGGTCTTCGGTCTTTCGGTAACTCAGTCATTCCTGTTGTACGCGCTGCGGCGCACACTTCGCCCCAACTTATAAAGTAATTATCAAAATACTCAATTGGAAACTTGCTATTGGCCTGCACCTCTTTTCTATTTGGAAGGTGTCCCAACTCGTGCGCGATTCGCTTTACGTCTAGCTGCAATTTCTTTTTGGTAACTTCATATCTTTGTTTCGGCAATCGTTGTACGGGGCTGTTCTTGGCGATTGGGACAATATCGGACTTACCAAAGGGATTACCACCTAGCTCAATCTGTTCATGGCGCTGCAAGGCAATACTGTGATACTGCTGCGAAAGCTCAATTCCGATATAGCCTCTATTCATTTGTTGTGCTACGAGTGTGGAGGTTCCCGCGCCATTAAAGCAATCAAGAATCAATTCATGCGGGCGCGTAAACAACGCAAAGAGTCGCCTCATCAGAAGGGGAGGAAGCTGACAAGGATGGTCAACGCGGCGGCTATTATGTTTCAGACGATGAATGTCATACCAAACATCGCTTATATCAGTTCGGTCACTGCCCGATCTTTGCCTGCTAGCCACACAAGAGGACCGGACACAATAGAACTCTTGAAGTGGTTTAATGTATGACTCTGCATCAACATCATTCATGGATGGAAACAAGCTGGGCAGTGATCTCGGAGAACCTTTTGAGAAACAAAGTATGGCGTAGTGAGATGGCATGATCATGCGCACAGGAAAGCTAAGGCTCTCCCAAGCAATCCAAGCCTGAAAATTCATTAGAGGGTGTAAAAAATTTTGTGTAAACGGTCATAGACCCGTAGAGTTTTTATTCTACGATTGGAGGGACTATGACTAAAGAATCTTCTTCTATTAATATTGACCTGATTGACCAACTCCTCAAGGAC